>CALJYC010000382.1 GCA_937984275.1 uncultured bacterium
GTCGAAAGAATGACCTCGCGACTCGCCTTGGCCTGGTGCGTGTTGCCTTTGGCGTCCGTGTACTCGATGCCGACAGCCTTCTTCCCATCGAGCAAGATCCGCTGCGCGACGGCCTTGATCACGATCTTTAGGTTGGAGCGCTTTTTTACGTCGGCACTCAAGAACGCATCGGCGGAGCTCCAGCGTTGCCCGCCCTTCATGTTCACCTGAGTATGGCCGATGCCCTCTTGGTTCTCGCCGTTGATGTCGTCGTTGCGCGGGATACCGACGCTCACCGCCGCATCGATGTACGCATCACTGATGTCGTACTTCATCTGGACGTTCGTCACATTCAGCTCACCGCCCTTGGCATGATACTCATTGGCGGGCCCTAGCTCGTAGTTCTCCGACTTCTTGAAGTACGGAAGCATGTTGGCATACGACCATCCCTCGCAGCCCGGGAGCGCACCCCAGTCATCGTAGTCCTGCCGCTGGCCCCGCATGTAGAGCATGCCATTGATCGAGCTGCATCCGCCAAGGACGCGACCGCGCACCACGCTCATCTCCCGGTCGTTCATGTGCGGCTCGGGCTCGGTGGTATAGAGGTTGGTCGTCTTTGCGTCGTACATCAGCTGCGTGAAGCCGATGGGCATCTTGATGAGCGGGTTGTTGTCCTTACCGCCAGCCTCGAGGAGCAACACCCGATGGTCGGGGTCCGCGGAAAGACGGTTCGCAAGACAGCAACCGGCAGAGCCGGCGCCTACGACGATGAAATCAAAATCTTGGTCCAACATCTAACCGAGAATTCCTATCACAGGGCGCGACGAAGACAACAAAGAGTAAACTAACCCACTGCAGGAGGAGGCTGCCTACGCGCGTTCTGCTGCAATTCGCTGGCCCCAAAGGCCTCATGGGCTCATCGCGTCGATGGCCTCTTTCGCTTCCTTCAGGCCGACGCCGTGGATTCGTCGAACGATTGCATAACGCTTAGTCGCCAGCGCCCAGCTCTTCGATGACTCTCGTCAGAAGCGGTGGGTCATCGGTCATGATCCCGTGCACGCCCTGGACCTCGATCAACCATCGCATTTCGTCTTCGTCATTGACCGTCCAGATGTGGAGGTACATGTCGTACTCTTCGACTCGGGGGACGAAGCCTGGATGGAGCACATCGACTATGGTTCCCCCGAGATTGTACTGTATCGGTAGCTGAAGGAACTCGCCTGCTGGGACGTAGTCCGGGTCGATGTCCGCGTTGGACTTGAGCCAGAAGTCCAAGGATTCGCCTTCACCCAGGCTGGTGGCGATCTCGGGCGCCGCAACGCGAAGCTCGGCCAGGATATCGTCGGAAAACGAAGCGCCGACCATTTTGTCCTCGAACTCGTACTGACGCACCAGAGCGACGAGGTTATCGACCAGCGAGGGTTCGCTTTGCTTGATCTCGATGTTGACCGGCGTGTCGGGGTACCTCTCGAGGACCTCTTCCAGCGATGGGACGACCAGGCCCATATCACGATACGGATAGGTTTCGCCTCCGTCCTGGGTCCACTTGTATCCAGCGTCGCACTCGAGAAGCTCCGCGAAGGTCATCTCTTTGATCAAGCCGGTACAGTTCGTCGTGTCGTCCACCGTTTCGTCATGCATCACCACGATAACGTTGTCGCGCGTCTCGTGAATGTCCAGCTCGAGCATGTCGGCGCCGTCTTCGAGCGCCTGGTCGTAGGCAAGTATCGTGTGGTCGGGCCGAATGAGGAGTCCGCCTCCGTGGGCAATGTTGAGCACCTTGTCGCAGCGGAGCATCTCTTGCGGGGTCTGGCACTTCGGTCCGCTGCCGCCTGCACCACCTTGGCCGCCGGTCCCGCTACTGCTGCTGCTGCCACAGCCCAACGCGGCAATCGAAAGTGTCGTCAATACTAAGAAAAGTTTGTTCATGGCTTTCGCCTCCTGCAGCGCTAGTTAGCAGACCTACGGGCCCCTGTCCTCCGAGCCTTCGGCAATACGCTAACGAACCTGGACTTCGACCGACGTCGGCAAATCGGCCACGTGTGGCCCCGCCTCGAGCTTGTACAGCCCGGGTCCGACCACCCAACCTTCGCCTTCTTCATAGTAGGCCAGCTCGCGCACGGGCACTTCGAGCTCGACGGTCGTGCCGTCGCCTGCGTCGAGGCGTACCTGCGCGAAGCCCACCAGCTTCCGAACCGGCAGGTCTACCATCGGGCTGATCGCACCGGCGTAGACCTGGACGGTTTCCACACCTGCTCGTGTCCCCGTGTTGCTCAAAGAAAGGCGGAGCGTGACCACGCCGTCTTGTCCCACGCTCTGCGTGTTCGCGGTCAAGCTGTCATAGGTGAACATCGTGTAGCTCAAACCGAAGCCGAACGGGATAAACGGAGCGACGCCGTTCTTGTCCAGCCGTTGGTAGCCGTGATAGCGGTCGTAGGTCACGTCGAGCGCCATACGGGGGAATGCCTGAAGGTCCTCGATGCTCGCTGGGAACGACATCGGAGCCCGACCCGAAGGGTGTGCGTCGCCGAACAGCACATCCGCCACCGCGTGGCCACCTTGCACGCCCGGGGACCAGGCCATCAGAACAGCCTCCGTGTCTTCGAACCACGGAGACATGTCGATCGCGGATCCGCCTATGAGCACAACCACAACCTTGCTGTTCAATGACAGAACGTTCGCAAGGAAGGCGGCGTCATCCATCGGCAAGCCATAGCCATCACGATCTCCGCCACCGAGCATGGGTGCCGGAGGGCGAGTCTGCCCTTCGCTCTCGTCTTCGTCGGTGAGACCCACCACGACGATTACCACGTCTGCGGCCGAAACTTTGGCCTGATCGTCGAGGTCGCCGAGATCACCCGGTACATGCTCGATGGTCGAGGCGAGATCGGTTCTTGCGAGCAATCCCTCGGCGATAGTCACTACTTCGCTGGGCATCACGGCGCTGCTTCCGACGGTGTCGCCTAGGTTCTCGGCGTCGGCCAGGGGACCCACGAGGACGATCGACTCAGCCTTGGTCTTGGAAAGCGGCAAGAACTCGGCTTCGTTGCGAAGGAGCACGATCGACTTGGTCGCGACCTCACGCGCCAGCGCGAGGGTTTCCTCGGTCTCGAGCTTGGAATCATCGAGCACGGGCGGGTTGGAGTCGAGCTCAAAACAGAACTGCGCGCGCAAAATCCTGCGAACGTGATCATCTACGTTGGCCATATCCAACTCTCCGGTGTTGACCGCATCGACAACCGGCTGTCCATAGACATTCGCAATCTGCATCTCGAGATCGAGCCCAGCCAACGCCGACGGAACGGTATTGTGCGTACCCCACAGGAAGTCCGAGACAACGAAGCCCGAAAACCCCCATTCTCCTTTCAGAATGTCGCCCAGCAGCATCGAGTGTTCGCCACAATAGGATCCGTTCACCTGGTTGTATGCGGTCATCACACTGCCGACGCCGCCCTCTTCGACGACTCTGCGAAACTGCGGCAGAAAATTCTCCCGAAGCGTTCGCTCGTCGATGTTGACATTCACGTCGAGCCGGGTGTCTTCGATGTGATTGGCCGTGTAGTGCTTGGCGTTCGCGATGACGCCCATGCTTTGAACTCCGCGCACGAACGCTACGCCGATCTCCCCCGCGAGAAACGGGTCTTCGCCGTAGTACTCTTGATTGCGGCCTGAAAGCGGATGCCAGATGATGTTCATCCCGGGCGCAAGCAAGGTGTCAGCACCGACCGCGCGAGCCTCTTGGCCGATCGCTGCGCCCACCCGCGTTTCGAGCTCGGGATTCCAGGTCGCGCTGCGGGCTACCGCAACGGGAAAGGCGGTCGTGTTGGCACCGTTTGCGCCGGCAAGGAGGCTCGATACCCCGACGCCCTTGGGCCCATCGAGCATGTGAAAGCCGGGGATCCCATTTTTGGGGATCGACGTGCTCTGCCATGTTCCGTCGACCGGAATGATTTGCACGCCATGCATCAGCGACGCCTTCTCTTCGAGCGTCAGCGCATCGAGAAGCGCGTCGATTCGCGCCTCCACCTCGGCAGCGTCGATCGGACAGTACGCGTCGAGCGGTGTGACCTCAGTCCCGGCCTTTTCCGAGCATCCCAACGCAAAAAGACACAGCAAACAAGACGCTAGCCTCGCGCCACCAACCCAACGATGCAATTCCTCAAGCATTGCGATGCCAATAGCACAAGGATCCTTGAAGCTCCCACCCCCTTCGGCGGTGCGACCATATGCCGCATGGCGGGCCTTCGCATCGTGCGCAGGTTGCTGTTGCGGCCCCTCAGAGCAGCTCGCTGACGCCGTGGAGGTTTGTCATGTTTGTCTCACTTCGTTTCATTGCGGTCGCGCTGGTTCTTTTTGCCATCGGTTGCGGCTCCGACGGCGCGGTAGAGGATGAGGGTCCGCCCCGAGCCGACTCGCCGACCGCTGACGAGATCGCGGATCTCCAGTTCATGCGTGAAGAGGAGAAGCTCGCGCGCGACGTCTACCTCGTGCTCGACGGCGAGTGGAGCGTTCGGGTCTTCGCCAA
>CALJYC010000383.1 GCA_937984275.1 uncultured bacterium
GCTGCCGCCACTGCCGCCGTCGCCGCCGCTGCCGCTGTCGCCGCCGCTGCCGTTGTCGCCGCCGCTGCCGTTGTCGCCGCCGCTGCCATTGTCGCCGCCGCTGCCACTGTCGCCGCCGCTGCCACTGTCGCCGCCGCTACCGCCGGTGCCACCCGCGCCGTCGTCCCCGATGCAGTTGACGTCGACCGTCCATGCATCGCTGCAGTACTCGTTGTCGGAGACTTCAACCGTAATCTGTTCTTCGTCGGCTTCACCGCAGACGAACACCGTTTCGGCCGCCGTCGGGTCGTCGAACGAACCGCCGGTCGCCGTCCAGCTGTACTCGATGGGGTCGCCCTCTTCGTCACTTCCGGCCGCGGCGACTTCGAGGGCGTATCCGCTCGCGGTCTGAAGCGGCGCGACGATGACTTTGTCGAGCTCCGCACAGATGTTGAGCTCGCCATTGACGCGAACCCCACCGAAGCGCTCCGAGCCCTTACAGTGGAGCATGACGTCTACCTCGGTGCTCACTCCGACGCCGACACTAAAGGTCGCCGCGCCACCGCACGTGAGCGTTCCGTCGACCGAGGTTGCAGCCATCATCACGATGTAGCCGTCATCCGGCGGGATGCCGAAGGTCTCGAACGAGGCCGTCGCTCCGGGCGCGCTCGTATTGATGGTGCCCACGATCGCTTCGTCGAGACGACCGCCGGTGATCTTGTACTCCACCTCGTTGATCACGGCGTCGCCCACTTCGAGATTGATGCGCAATGCGGTTAGGCATGGATCGACCACGCCAGCCTCGTTGCTCGTGCTGCAGCCAACGGCAGCTAAGGTGAGAACAACCGACCAGGCGACCGCCTGTAACGAGCTCCAGTTCATCATCGTTTTCCTCGGGACAATATCCGGCGGGAAAGGGGTGGAACCGCCGGACTCACTGCAAGCGCAGAAGAGCCAGTTTACCCTCCAATTGGGTGGGTTCGTCAATGGCTACGTGGCGCATCACCCCCCAATTGCTGTTGAAATTCCCCGGAGAGTGGCCGTTTTGTGAGCTTGTTCACACGCTGAGGAGAGGCTACCTATCCGGCCGTCATGATCGTCACCTCGCCCCTCGACGGAAAGCGCTGCCTCGTGACGGGCGGAGCGGGGTTTCTTGGACGAAATCTGGTGGCCGCGTTGCACGCCAAAGGGTGCCCGGTGCACGTGCTCGACACTGCGCCCTCGCCGGAGTCTCGAGATGGGGTGCGTTGGTTTCAGGGTGATGTTCGCAGTCACGCCGACGTGCTGGCTGCGTGCGAAGGCGTCGACACGGTGTTCCATACGGCCGCGGTGATCGAGGCACTGACGCACGCGCGGCGCTCCGTAATCCATACCATCGAGTCGATCAACATCGGTGGGACGCAGAACGTACTCCGGGTCGCACGGCGGAGCGGCGTGCGACGTCTCGTGCACACCAGCTCCATCGTCGCATCGTTTTGCATGAACGCAGCCGGCGGTGACGAGTCCGCTCCGTACAGCACGTCTCGGGATCTCTACACCAGCACCAAGATCGCCGCAGAGCGCGCCGTGCTCGACGCGAATGGGAACGGACTCCTGACCTGCGCGATTCGTCCCGGCGGGATCTACGGTCCGGGCGAGCGCATGACCTACGGCCGGCTCGTGCGTGCACTCAAGATGGGTGTGCCGCTGGTGGTCTTCGGCGACGGCGCTGCACGGCTCGATTACGTCTACATCGACAATCTGGTAGACGCGGAGCTGCGGGCCGCGGAACGACTGGTCGAGGGATCGCCAGTCTGCGGACAGGCGTATTTCCTCAGCGACGAGACCCCGATCAACGCAGGTCAGTTCAGCATCGAGCTGGTGAAGCACATGGGCCTCGAGCGGCGGCTGGTTCGCTTGCCGAGTCCGGTCGCGCGGGCGATGGGCGCGGGGTTCGAAAGGGCCTACCAGGTGTTCGGCGTGGGAAAGCCGTTGTTCACCGTCGCGAACGTGAAGCTCTGCGACATCGACCATTACTTTTCGATCGACAAGGCCAAGCAGGACTTGGGCTACACGCCGCTCGTCGATACCGAAGAAGGCCTCAGGCGAACCGCCGTCGAGGCTCGCGCGTACTACGACAGCCTTTGACCGGCTAGCGCCGGGGCTCGCGCTGTTCTATTCCCTGCGTAGGCATGATCCTCACCGAGCAACAAGAGATGATCCGCGAGTCGGCGGCGCGCTTCGCCGAAGAGCGTCTGGCACCGAACAGCCGCAAGTGGGAAGCGGCTGGGGCGGTCGACCTCGACGTCCTTCGAGAGATGGGGCAACTCGGTTTCATGGGGATGACCGTCCCCGAGGCCTATAGCGGCGCGGGCCTGGACTACGTGTCGTATGCATTGGCGCTGATGGAAATCGCGGCGGGGGACGGGGCCGTATCGACGATCATGAGCGTCAACAACGCACCGGTCTGCGCCATCTTGCAGTCCGCGGCGAGCGAGACCCTTCGCGAGATGTACCTCAAGCCTCTGGCCGCGGGTGAAATGATCGGCGCCTTTGCGCTAACGGAACCCCAAGCGGGATCCGATGCGGCCAACCTTCAGGCGCGCGCGGCTCGAACCGACAGTGGCTACGCGATCACGGGTACCAAGCAGTTCATCACGTCGGGACGAATCGCTGGCGCAGTGATCGTCTTTGCGGTGACCGATCCATCGGCGGGCAAGCGGGGAATCTCCGCCTTTCTCGTTCCAGGGGGGACGGCCGGGATGAGCGTCGCGTCGTTGGAACACAAGATGGGGCAAGAAGCCTCGGACACGGCACAGCTGAGCTTCGAGGAGGCCGCGGTCCCGGCCGACCATCTCATCGGGAACGAAGGGGACGGCTACCGGATCGCGCTTGCGAACTTGGAGGCAGGGCGCATCGGTATCGCCGCCCAGTGCGCCGGGATGGCACGCGCAGCGCTCGGGCACGCGGTCGCCTACGCCAAGGAGCGCACCGCGTTCGGGAAGTCCATCTCCAATCACCAAGCGGTTGCGTTCCGCCTCGCCGACATGGCCACTCAGCTTCACGCAGCACAGACGATGGTGCTCGAGGCCGCGGCGCTGCGTGACGCAGGGCGTCCGTGCTTGAAGCAGGCCTGCATGGCCAAGCTCTTTGCCTCGGAAGCGGCGGAGCGCATCTGCTCCGACGCGATTCAAATTTTCGGCGGATACGGCTACTCACGAGAGCTTCCCGTCGAGAAGATCTACCGAGATGTGCGCGTCGCCCAAATCTACGAGGGCACCTCCGACGTGCAGCGCATCATCATCAGTCGCCAGCTTCTTCAGGCCGACTGACTCGCTCCTTGACGCCTTCGGCCCTTGGCCTAGAAAACCAGCATGTTCCTCGGCTTTGTGATTCGCGACGTGACGATTCTAATAGGCACGGTCGGACTCTGGTGGCTGAGCCTGTCGGCTGAGCCAGGAACGCCGCTTGCAGCGGGGCTCTCCATCGGTGCCGGAGTGGGCGCTGCGATCTGCGCTTACAATCTGCACGAGTGGGGGCACCTGGTCGGCGCGCACCTCACCCACAGCGTCTACGTTCCCGCCAAGCGGCTCATCTCGCCGTTCTTGTTCAGCTACGACGCCGACCGCAACACACGAGGTCAGTTTCTCATCATGTCGCTCGCCGGCTTTGCCGCGACCGCTGTGTTCGTCATCGCGTTTGTATTGTGGATGCCACAGGATCAACAGGCGGGGCGGATTGCGCTACGAGCAGCGCTCTTCCTGGCCGGGCTCACCGTGGTCATCGAGTTTCCGATCTTCTTCCGTGCGCTCTTTGGCAGCACGGTTCCGCGCACGGGCATGTTCAAAGGCCCCACGGTGGGCGGCGGCGACTGAAGCCTGCAGAACGGCAGGCGCTCTCGGCGCATCTTTGCTTGCCAGGGTGCTGGCGCCGACGCGGGGCTCGGTTCATCTTCGGGTGCGATGAGCCCTGCGAACCATGCGTTTGTGACCGGTGGGACTGGCTTGATTGGACGTGCTGTGGTCGAAAGACTGCTCCGGCGCGGCGTCAACGTGACGTTGATGCTTCGAAGCGGGTCCGAAGAGCGGCGCAAGGACGAGCTCGACGCCTTCCTCACCATGGCTGGAGGCGACAACGGAGCGCTGACCCTCGTGAGCGGAGATCTTTCCGAGCCAGACCTGGGCTTGTCCGAATCCGGAATGGCCGCGTTGTCCGAAGCGGGACACTGCTTCCACGTCGCGGCCCTTTACGACATCGACGCGGACCCGGAAGTCATACAGAAGACCAACATCGACGGCACGAAGCATCTGCTTTCGGCGCTCCGGAAGGCGAGCTTCAACGGGTGTCTTCACCACGTGAGCTCGATTGCCGTGGCGGGCGACTACGCAGAGACGTTCACCGAGGCGATGTTCCAGGAGGGGCAAGACCTTCCGCATGCGTACCATCGCAGCAAGTTCGAGTCGGAAAGGCTCGTTCGGGAATCGGAGCTCGATTACCGAATCTACCGGCCGAGCTCGGTGGTCGGTAACTCGAAGACCGGCGCGATGGACCGCATCGACGGCGTCTACTTCAGCTTCGGTGCGATCAAGAAGCTCGCCTACGCCCTGCCCGGCTGGGTTCGGTTGCCGGTGCCCCGCATTCGAGGACGCTTCAACTTAGTGCCGGTGGATTACGTCGCGGATGCGATGGTCCACATTGCTTTGTCGGACACCGACGCACGCGTGTTTCACTTGGTCGATCCGAGGCCGCCTCCTCTCGTGAAGATGGCGGCCTTATTCATGTCTGCGGCGGGCGGTCCGCGCCTGGGGCCTGCGATCAGCGTCGCCAAGCTGCCCGGCGCGAAAAAGACCGGCGCGCTCGTGTCGATGCTCCCGAGCGTGCAAGAGCTACGCGATGCGTTCCTGAGCGACCTCGGGCTTCCGGCGAGCGGCCTCGGCGCGATGAACGTGAAAATCCAGTTCGAAGACGGCAACACGCAGGCTGCGCTCGAGAGCTCGGGCATCAGCTGCCCGCCGCTAGAGACGTACGCAAAGACGCTCTACCGCTACTACGAAGACCACCTCGATCTGATGAAGCAACGGCCCGCGCGCTATCGGCAGGCGCTCGCGGGCAAAGTCGTCCTCGTCACCGGGTCCTCGCGCAGTATCGGGCTGGTCGTGGCAAAAATGGCTGCGGAGGCGGGGGCCAAGGTCCTTTTGGTCGCACGCGACGCCGCCAGGCTCGAGGCTGTCGCCGAAGAAATCCGCGCCTCCGGCGGGGACGCGCACGCACACGCGGCGGACCTCTCCTCGTTCGAGCAGGTGGATGCGCTGGCCGAAGCGGTGCTCGCTCAGCACGGCGGCGTCGACGTTCTCATTCACAATGCGGCTCGTTCGATCCGCCGGCCCATCACCGCGTCGGTCGATCGCTTTCACGACTACGAGCGCACCATGGGGCTGAATTACTTCGCGCCAGTGCGGCTCACGCTACGCCTGCTCCCATCGCTGCGCGAACGAGGCGGCACCATCTCGCACGTGCTCACGATGGGGGTGCTCATTCCCGGCCCCTATTTCGCAGCGTATCTTGCGACCAAAGCTGCTCTCGACGCATTTGGGGATTCGCTGATGTCGGAGCTGCAACACGAAGGGATCCACGTGTCGTCGGTCTACCTTCCGCTCGTCAAGACCGACATGATGGCACCGGTCGAGGAGTACGCCGGGCGCCGCGACCTCATGACCCCAGAGCGCGCGGCCACGATGGTCCTCGACGGCGTGGTCGACCGGCGGCGCCGAGTGATGACCTCCATCGGTGGGCTCCACGCGTTTAGCAATCGCGTCATGCCGGCAACGACCAGCCGTATCCTCAACCTGATCCAGCGCACGTTCCCCATCGGCGACACGCCGAGCGAGTTTCCGCTGGAGAAGGCCTTCATTGCCAACGCCATTGGCGGCAGCCCGATCTAGCCGCCGAACAGGCCTGAGAAGAACCCCTTGCCACTGGACTTGCGGAGAAGCCACTGGGCCTTCTTCGCGAGCGCCGGACCTGGGAGCGCACCGACGCGAACGTCCAGAATCTCGCCGTTGTTGACGAACAACAAGGTCGGGACCGAATGGATGTGGAAGGGCTGGGCGAGCTGAGCCTGAGCTGCCGTGTTGATCCGAATGAATCGGATCGGTTCATCGACGAGCTCGTTCGCGAGTGCCTCGAACGCAGGCGCCATGGCCTTGCACGGCCCGCAGGTTGGGGACCAGAAGTCGAGAATGGCGGCGCCGCCCTCCTCGCTCATCAGATCCTCCAGCTCGCTCATCTTTTTGAAGTCCTCGACCATCTCACACTTGTGGCACCGATGGGCCCGTCTCGCCAATCGTCGCCATGCCATGTACTATCCTCGCGCTGGGGCCCATGCGTGAAGCTGCCAAACCATCAGGGACCGAATACGTGGAGATCGACCATCCGTGGGTATCCCACCAGCACGTGCCGATCTACGAGTTTACGTTTCCGGCGGAGGCTACCGATGAGGAGCTTGCGGCGTTCGTGCGGGCACGGGAGGACTGGGCGAGGCGGGCGCACTACCCAGTCGCCTGGGTGGTCGAACTGTCGAACCTCACGAAGGCGAACGCCAAGCAGCGCAGGACATTTGCGGAGCATCTGAAGCGATTCGAGGAGCACGACGTACAATGGAACGGCGGCTCGGCGCTGGTCGTTCCAAGCGGATGGTTGCGCGGCCTGGTCACGGCGGTCTTCTGGCTTTCGCCTCCGAAGTTCCCGCACCAAGCCTTTGCCAAGCGCAGCGATGCACTCGAGTGGGCGCAGCTGCAGCTCGACGCCAAGGTCGCCGAGTGCCGGGCTCATTCTCAGGTTCGTTCGCACCGATGATGACCTGGTACACAGGGGACCCGACGTACGATACGGTGCTGACGTTCGCGTTCGGGCTCGTGGTCTTGGTGTTCATCGGCGCTGCCGTGATGAAGAGCCCGTACGGGCGCTTCGCGTCGGACAAGTGGGGCGTCAACCTCAGCCCGCGTCTCGGCTGGTTTCTAATGGAGCTCCCCGCGACGCTCAGCTTCGTGTTTTTCTACTTTCAGGGGCGGAATCGATTCGACATCGTGCCTCTGTTCTTTCTGTTCGTGTGGCTCATACACTATGGAAACCGCGGTTTCGTCTTTCCTTACCTGATACGAAGCCCCAAGGGGGCGACCGCTTCCTTCAGCATCATGATCGTCGTAATGGGCTGGTTCGTCACGACGCTGCACGGATATCTGAACGCAGTCTTCATCAGCGACCTCGGGACGCACTTCGGCTTGGAGTGGTTTTTCGACCCGCGATTCATCATCGGCATCATCCTCTACTACGGGTCGTTCGTGCTGAACATCCGCTCGGATGCGATCATTCGAAACCTCCGCAGCGTCGAGGAAATCGAACGCGGGGAGAAAGTGTATCGCATCCCGCAGGGCGGCCTGTTCCGGTTCGTGACCAATCCCTCTTATCTAGCGGAAATCACCGCCTTCGCAGGCTTCGCCATCGCGACCTGGTCACTTGGTGCAACGTTCATTTTGCTCATCACCATCG
>CALJYC010000384.1 GCA_937984275.1 uncultured bacterium
AGACCGTGATCAGCGTCCCGGTGACCGTCCGTCGCTCGAGCGCAAACTTGGTCAAGCTCATGGCTTCACGAGGGCTTCGGTGGTTGCGGCCTGTTCCCCAGCGACGTTTTCCGGCTCCGACCCGGCTCGCTCGGGAACCCGGACTTGTAGGCCGTCGTAGATCCGGCTGACCCCGGCTGTGACCACGAGATCACCCGGCTCCACGCCGTCGATGATCTCGATGCCGTCGGAAAGGATCTCGCCAACCTTTACGGGTGAGCGGTGCACCGTGCCGAGGCCGTCGCCGTCGCTTTGGAGCTTGAACACGAAGCGCCCCTCGCGGTCCTCGCCGACCGCGCTGATCGGGAGGGCATACTTCGGGCCCTCTTTCACGGAGGCAAATATGAAGGTCACATCGGCAGACATGCCCGCTCGAACTTGATCTTGCCCCTCGGTGAGCCGCAGCGTGACGGGGAAGGTCGTCGCCCCGCCGACGCTCGACACACCCACTTCGGTGACGACGCCCGCGAACGTCTTTCCTTCCAGCGAGTTGAAGCGTGCTCGGGCCTCGGCTCCCTTCTCGATGCTGCGGATGACCGAGGCAGGAACCGAGACGCTGACTTCGATCTGCTCGCCAGCGAGCAGGGTCGCGACGAGCTCGCCGGCCTGTACATACTCGTTGACCTCGATGTCGACCGTCGCGATCGTGCCCGTCTCCGGGGCCTTCAGATGGGTGTAGCCGAGCTGCCGCTGTCGAAGCTTGATTTGCTGATGTGCGGCCTCGAGCCCTGCGCGCCCCGATTCGTATGCGGTCCGGTCGGCGTCGAGGTCCTGCCGGGAGGCGTTCTGGTTTTCATAGAGCGCCCGCGTGCGCTCGTACGTCGCCTTGGCATTCCGCTCCTGCGCGCGCGATTGTGCAGCCGAAGCTTGCGCATTTTGAAGCTGCAGTGCGTAGTCCGCCGGGTCCATGCGAGCAATGGTATCGCCCTTCTTGACGGTGGCTCCGACGTTGATCGGCACGTCCAGGACCTGCCCGGACACCTGGAAGCTGAGCCGACTTTCCTGTCCAGCTTTTGAGACACCCGAGAACGTTCGCTGTGTTGCCGCGTCGCTCCCCTCGACCATCACGTAACGAACGGGACGAATGACTTCGGGCTCTTCCGGCTCATCCTCGCACCCGAGAATCGCCAAAACGGCGGCGATCGCGATGAGGGTTGGTTGCTTTACCATCAGTTGTGCTCCCGTGGGTTGACTCGGGTCGGTTCGTTCGTCGGCTGGCTCCTCTGGCCTTGCCGTTTCCTTTTCGCCGCGAATGCGTCGATTCGTTCCACGAAATCGTCGCGTTCTTCCTGCGTGCCTTCGAGAGAGAATGCTCCCGCGGCTCGCTGAACTCGAAGCGCATCGATCAAGAAGTCGTACAGCGCGTTCGCGGCCGCCAGGGCAGCGCCCAGGGCCTGGTTCTGCGCGTCGACAAGTTGGATGATGTCGGCCGCGCCGCGCAGGTAGAGGTCGGTCACCAACTCCAAGTTTCGCGATGCGGCCTCGGCGGCGTCACTGGTCAGGTCGATGTTGGCGTAGGAAAAGCCCGCCTGGTGAAGAGCGGAACGCACGTCCTGTTCGAGCCGTTGGGCGATGATGGCGCGGTCGGTGTGGAGGCGATCCATCTCGCGGAAGGTCCTGCGGATGCGAGCGTAGTTCGAGGCGCCATCGAAGAGTGTGAGGGAGGCAGCCGCGCCGACGTTCCAGGTGAATGTCTGCCGGCCGGGGAAGTCGAAGCCCCCAGTGGCGGGAGGAGGCTCGGCGCCGGCGCCTCCAGCGTACGGAACATGCGTAAAGCCACCGATGACCGCGATGTCCGGAATACCGAGTTGGCGACGCTCGCCTTTCAGCAACTCTTCTCGACCCGAAATTTGGCTGTCGATGCTGCGGATCTCCGGTGAATTCAGGATCGCCTCTTTGGCCATGAATTCCCGGAAGATCTTGAATGACCAAGGGTCCTGCAGGTACTTCACGAGCCTCGGGTCGCTTCCCGGCGTGACCGCACGAACATCATCTGGCGGGGGCACCCGAAACGGAGCCTCCAGCGGCCGATTCAAAATCCGATTGAGATCGATCTCTGCCTGGTTGCGAAACGCGCTCGCGCCAATGACGCTGGAACGGCTTTCCGCGATTTGGGTCTGCCAGCGGAAGACCTCCTCGCGGCCCGCGACGCCGATCGCATTGCGCGTTTCGGCAAGCGAGAGGTTCTTTCGCGTGAGCTTCAGGTTGTCGCGATTGACGCGCTCGGTGTTCTTCGCGCGGAGGACGTTGAGGTAGGCCTCGCCTGCTTCCAGCATCGTGTTGAGACGCGCGGAGATGTAGTCGTGCTCGGTGCTCCAGTAGGTGTCTCGGCGAAATCTCAGATCGCCGTGCGATCGCGCGGAGTAGAGAAGCTGTGATCCGGTGACGCCCCAGGTGAACTGCCGCTCTGCCTGACCGAAGGAGTTCGAGACCGCGGGGTCGTTGACGAGGAAGTCTCCATCTGCATCGGCTTGGATGATCCAGTTTCCGCGCGACTCCTTCACGCGCTGATAGCTTGCGTCGATCTCGATGCCCTGTGCCATCAAGTCCAGGTTGGCGCGCACCGCGTTGCGCATCGCTATCTCGAGAGTGAGGAGCGGGCCTTGGGTTCCAGACTGGTCGTTGATCAGGCGCGCCTCTGCCATCACTTCAAAGCGCGGCCAGGTTCCGATCGACTTGGCGGTCGCCATGTTGATGACGAGCACCGGCCGTTGCTCGAACGAGACCGGAAACGACCCGGCCGACTCTCCCATGTGAATGCGTTGGACGAAGATGGCGGCACGCCGCATGCGGCGGATCTCGTCCTCCTCGGTCTCCATCGTGGCCAAGGCGCCCCGCTCGACCCATTTCACTCCCCCACCTGCATACGAGGGAAGGTCTTGCGCGTTGATGCCATCGACCAAGCGCTGCATCTCGTCGTCGCTCCATCTGAAAATGGGGCCGATGTAGATCGCTCCGGTGTCCTCGGGAATGGCGTCGAGGGTTGCTTGAGCGCCTCCATTGGCGACGACCAGGTGCGTCTCAATTCCGAGGTGTTGGCTTGCAATTTGAACGGGCTGCTCGGCCGCTTCGAGGTGTTTGACTACCTCCTCGCCCACGATCATCGTCATTCGATCGAATCGCACGATGTCGCGCAGCTGACTGATCTCCCGCTCGAAGTTCAAGAGCCCCGCGATGTACGCGAGGTTTCGCCGGCCGCTGCGGTTGCCATCCCTGGGCAGGCCCTGAAGCTCTGGCGCCGCGTAGGGAATCAGGACGGGTTTGTTCAGCCTGGGCATCTGCCCGACTGCGACACCCGTCATGGCGCCAGACACGATGATCATGTCGACGGAGCGATCCGCGAGCGCCTCCTTCAAGGCAACCTTGGCCGCCTCGAGCGTCCAGTTGGTCTTGGTCTTGGGCTCGACGAACACGACCGACGCGTCTTCCTTCATGAGCTCCAGAATCTCGGCCTTGAGCAGGCGTTGCCGCTCGACGAGTAGCTGCGATTCGCCGTCCGCGACCATCATAATCCGGAACGTAGGCTGCGAAGGCTTCTGCGCTTCCGCAACGGAGCCGATAGCAAACGACAGAGTCACCGCGAGGACCAGCAGTGTGCGCAGTCCAATTGTTCTCATTGCAACCTCGTCCGGGGGGTTCCGGAGTGGTGAGCCTAGAGCCGAAGTGTGGAGATGTCTACGGGGTCGGAGGCGCCGTGACCTCCGCGCTTTCCGCGGCCAACACGTACTCGTTGAGACGGCGAGAGAACTCCTGCTTCGCCTCTGCAGTGTCGAGGTTGCGGAAGTGGCCTGCCTCACGGTTTACGAAGAGCAACGCGAGAACGTAGTCGTACGCCGCGTCTGCAGCGGCGAGGTCGGCCACCAGGCTTTGGGTCTGGGCGTCGACCAGCGTGATGATGTCGACTTTGCCGCGTCGGTAGAGGTCGGTCACAAGCACCAAGTTATTGGCGGCCGCCTCGGCTGCTTTGCGGGTGAGCCCGACCGATGCCAGCGCAGCTGCGGCGTTGTAGAGCTCCGTGCGCACGCCCGTGTCGATGTTCTGTTCGACGCGATCGAACTCTGCGGCCAGGCGTTCGAGCAGGCGCGCACTCCGGCGCATCTCCGCAACGCCAGACCCACCGCGGGAAAGTGGAATTGCCAGAAACAAGCCCACATCCCAACCGAAATCGTCCGGCTGTGGGAACGGGCTCCCTGGAGGCACGGTGGCACCTTCCCCGGCTCTCCAGAAATCGTGTTGGATGCCGCCCTCGACGAAGAAGTCCGGCAACCAAAGCTCGCGCGCCCGGCCTTCTTTGATGCGCTGCTCCGCGGCCTTGCGTGCCTCGATCTGTCGCGCCTCGGGCGAGTTGCGCAGGCCCTCCCAGACCATGAACTCCCGCAGTTGCTCGAACGACCACGGGTCCTTCATGTACTTGCCAATCGGATCTTCGGGCGGCAGCGTGCGGCCCGCGTCGTCGACCGGGAGGTCGATCGGCGCGATGGGCCGCTCCGAGGGACGATTGAGCACGCGGTTGAGCTCGATCTTGGTTTGACCCACGAACGCCCGCGCGTTGACGACCGCGCCCTGGTTCTCGGCGAGCGTCACCTGCCATCGATAGAGCTCGCTCGCGTTGGCGACACCGACTTCGAGGCGGAGGCGGGCGAGCTCGAGGTACTCGCGCGTCAACTGAATGTTCCTGCGCTGGATGCGCTCCTGCGCTTCGGCACGGAGCACGCCGACGTACGCCACGCCCGAGCTGAGCATGATGTCGAGCACGTCGGTGAAGTAACCGTATTGGCGCCCTTCTTGCCGGAGCCTACGCCCCTTGAAACGGGTCCAGGCTCGCTCCGAGTAGAGGCTCTGGCTGGCTCGAGCCAACGTCGTCCCCTGCCACTCGGCGTACAGTCCTGGAATAGTGCGATCCGGATCCTGGTAGACCGCACCGACCTGCAGCTGACCTTGAGGCAGCAACGGCCCGCGGTCGACCTTCACCGCCTCTTCACCAGCCTCGACGAACTTCTCGGAAACCAGCAGGTCCAAGTTGTTATCGACCGCGTCGCGCATCGCGCCCGTCATGTGGATGCGGTTCTCCTCGGTGGCCTCTTCCTCGTGGATCATGTCCGCCTCGAGGAGCACCTCGTAGCTCGGTCGCACGCCAACGGCCCGCGCCGCTTCCATGTTGAAGAGGAGCTCCAGGCGCTCCTCGAACTCCACGTGGATCTGACTCGCGGGCCGGCCCTCCAGAATCAAATCGAGATTGAGCGCAGCACGCTGCGCCCGGCGCTGCGAGTTGTTCGGCGAGCGGATCGACATCATCGCGCCCTGGTCGAGCCAGCGAGGGCCGACCGCGATGTTGGGAAGACGGCGCTTCGTGATTCCATCGAGCAGCCGCACACGATCCTCGATGCTGAGCTGCCTCATCGAAGAGATGATCACACCGTCGGCAGCGTTCGGAATGGCTGCGAGCAACGCTTCGACCGTTGGTTCTGCAATCGCAAGATTGAGCTCGTCCGCGCCGGTGACGGTGGAAAGCAACTGCCGCTGGGATTCCTCGGCGAGAAACACGATGTGTTTGGAGCCGGCGACCTTGGTCAGCCAGTCGGCTTCGTCCGTGATGTCGAACTCCTCGCTGATGTAGCTGAGGTTTCGTTTGCCACTGACGTCGCCTCGCCGAGGTAGGCCTTGCCTCCGCGCCTCGATCACAAAGGGGAGAATGGTTGGTTTTGGAAGGACCTTGCGGGCGGCTACGGCGCGAACCGCCATGT
>CALJYC010000385.1 GCA_937984275.1 uncultured bacterium
AAGAAGCGCGCAACCAAGAAGAGGGCCACCAAGAAGCGCGCAACGAAGAAGCGCGCAACCAAGAAGCGCGCAACGAAGAAGCGCGCAACCAAGAAGCGCGCAACGAAGAAGCGCGCAACCAAGAAGCGCGCATCTGTGAAGAAGCGTGTGGCGAAGAAGCGCGCATCTGTGAAGAAGCGTGTGGCGAAGAAGCGCGCGGCTCGCAAGAAGAAGTAAGCTTCTAGGCGGTCGATCTTCGGGTCGACCGAGGGGTCACCTCTGGTGGCCCCTGGCCTAAGGCCCCGGTTTTTCGGGGCCTTCGCGCAGTTTGTCGTGACGATCCCTCTTGCTTATTTGGGGGGTGTTCGTCGCTGGCGCCCCGGCTGTTAGGCTGGGGCGTTAGCAATTTAAGATGCCTTCTTTTCACTCTCGAGGAGGCGCTCGAGTCTTCCGGTTTCGATGCGCACCGCGATCACTTTCTCGCTTCCAAGGGCGACCGAGCCCACCGGGCTGCCTCTTCGTTTGTGCACGAACCGTCGCGGTGTGTAGAGCACATCGACGATCGTCTCTCCCCGGAGATCGCTGAAGTGCGCCGCCAGCGTGGCCGCGTCGACGAGCGCCTCGGCCGAACAGGATTGCCCCTTGGTGAGCCGAACGATGACGTGGGCTCCCGTCACGCCCCGGGCATGTAGCCACAGGTCGTGTGGTCGCGCGACCCGAAGCGTGAGGCGGTCGTTGTCGGCGGCCCCACGGCCGACGAGCACGCTCGACCCGTCGAGAGTCACGAACTCGCGGTAGGGGAGACGCGCGCCCGCCTGTCGCCGTTTACGTGCCTCCTCTTTGGGCGCGGTGATCGAGACGCCAAGCGCTTCGAGCTTGATCGCTAGCTCGTTCGGAGAAGCGTCACCGAGGGTGTCTCTAGCTCGAACGATCTCCGCGATCTCCGTCTCCACCGCTTCGAGGCGCTCGGGACCGACATCCAACCCTCGTTTGAGACGCTTGGACTTCTTAAAGAGCTCCTGCGCGAGCACGGTCGGGCTCTTGCGCGGATCGAGCTCGATCCGAATCGGCCGAGGCTCGTCACCCCAGGTCGTCGTCTCGAAAACGGCCGCATTTGCTGGAATTTCGGCGACATGCGCGAGGATGAGGCTCGCTTTTTCGTGCAGCTCATCCGCATTCGCGGCCCGTTCGAGATCAGCGGTGATCGCATCGCGCTTCTTGGACAGGCGTTTGATGTGCCTTTCTAAGAGCCGTTCGAGCTGACCCCTTCGCATCGATCGGTGGGCGTCGAGCACCAAGGCTCCCTCGGCGCGAAGCTCGTCTAGGCTCTTCGGGCGGAGGTGCTCCTCTTCGGCCGGGACCGACGACGGCGCACCGGGCGCGCGGACCACGATCGTGCCGTCCGCCTCGCAAAGCCACCACGCACCGTACGGCTTGCTTGGCGAAACGATCAGCGAGCGTGTCGTGTCGGCCCGAGTGAGGGAGAGCCGAGCAGCTCGCCGGCTCATTTCCACGGCTTCGATGCGCGCGCCCTCGATGTGCCGCCGGAGTTGGGTTACGGCGGGGCTGGCGGTGGCACCTCGCGGTCGTTGGTCCAGGACACCCAGTCCAAGCGCACCGGGAAGTGTGACGAGGATCAGCACCTCGTTCCGGCCGTCGGCTCGGAACGAGAGACTCAGGAGCCCGGGCTCGGGTTGGTCAACGCGCGCGATCTTCGCATTCCACGCGCTCACTCTCGCCCTTCAGACAGGGCTTGAAGCAAGCGTGCTTCTCGAAAGGATTGCCCCGATTCGATCGTGACGTACGCGCGCGATGCGCTGGAGCTTTGGAGCTTGTCGAGCACCTCGAGGAGCAGTGCGTGCGAAAACGACCGTCGGAGTCCCTCGGCGAGCAGGGAGGTGTACAAAACATCCGTGTCGGGCGCCGGATCGTCGACGGCGTCAAAACCACCCACGAGCGAGAGCGTGTTTGCCAACGTTTGCACGGTTTCCGGCTCCCAAAGGCCGGTCGGCCTCCAAACGATCAGCCGGCCTTCGGTCCGGGGAACTCGGGCGAAGTACGCACGTAGCCGCTCCCGGTCCCGGGCCCCCGTGGTCACCGCCGCGCTCGTGGAGACGACGATCATCGACGCCTGCAGCGCGTCCGCGGCCTCGGAAAGCCACCCTAGACCGGCTTCGAGCTCACGACTTGGTCGCAGCGGCCCGCCAGGCGACTGCCAGCACGGGTCCGGGGCGCGCAGGGCCAGCTCGAACCCGTCCGGAAGCTTCTGTCTCCACTTGGCGAGCGTCCCGGGCTTGGGAAGCGGCGCCTGAGGGGCAAGCTCCGCGAAACGAAGCTCGGACGTGTACTTCGGCCCAGGGGGCCGCTCCAACAATGCGCCTGCGAGGAGCTCCATCGGCGAGAGGGTAGTCGCAGCGCCGGGACAAGCAAAGGCGCCTTGCCCCGTGGATTTGCCTGACCGAGCACACATTGACTAGGGGTGATTCGATGGCCTACAACTCCCGATAGGTTTGCCACCATCGGGGCAGGGCCAAGGGGGAACGAGAGCATGGAGCAAGCTCGCAATTACGTCTGCACGGAGTGCGCAAGCGCGGTTCCGTCCGGACACAAGTTCTGCGGAGCCTGTGGGGCAGGCGTGCCCAACGAAGCGCAGACGCTCGAGACCCTGTTCTTCGGAGCGCTGCAGATGCCGGGCAAGGCGCGCCTCATCGTCGTCCGAGGGGACGAAGCGATGGGCGAGGGGCTCAGCTACCTGCTTCAAGCGACCGAGCACGTCGCCGGCCGCGAAGCCGACCAAATCCCTTTCCCGAGCGATAACTGGCTCAGCCCCGCGCACGCAAATTTCCTCTACCGCGGCGAGAAGCTCGTGGTTCGAGATGAAGGTAGCCTGAACGGGGTGTACATCCGCATTCGAGGGGCTTCACCGGTTCAGATCGGCGACCACTTCATGTGCGGCCAGCAACTGTTCCGCATCGACGCGACGCCCAAGGACACTTCGGGCCCCGAAGCGGATCAGACGCATTTCTATTCGTCGCCAAGACGCCCCAGTGCGTTCCGGGTCACGCAGGTCCTCGAAGGGGGCATGGACGGCATCGTATGCTGCGCTCACGAGCAGTCGGTCCAAATCGGTCGCGAGGACTGCGACATCAACTTCCCCGACGACGTCCATATGTCGCCGAGGCACGCCCGAGTCGAGATGTCGGGGGAATCCCTCGAGCTAGTGGATGAAAACTCCCAGAACGGGACTTACGTTCGCATCCGGGGCGAACGGGAGCTGAGCCATGGAGACTACCTGTTCTTGGGTAGGAACCTGCTCCGAGTGGAGGTGACGGCGTGATCGTCTGTTCCCGATGCAGCAAGGAAAACCAGGACCACTACAAGTTCTGTCTCGGTTGCGGCGCGGAGCTTCCGCGCCAGTCATCTAAGCCGCGGTCCTTCTCGGCGCCTACCCCTCCGGGTGGCACGCCTTCGCAGGGCCGGACGACGAACGCCCCCCAGGTCCCTCAAGCGCAAGCCGGGCGGGCCGAGGCGCTGGCATCGGCGCCGCAGCTCGAATTGGACCCAGCGCCGGTCGAGCCAGCGCGCGCGAAGCCCGTTGCCGTGGAGGACCTACTGCCGCCCGAGCTCGCACCGCTCGGCGAAGAGACGTCGCCGTGCCCGCACTGTGGTTCGCAGGTTCCCGAGAACTTCCGCTTCTGCCACGTGTGTGGCGACGACCTGCACGCAGAAGCGTCGGGTGAAGCGTTTGGCGATGCGCCGGCAGAGCGCGTTTCGGCGCCTGCGGTGGCCGACGCTCCCCAGCCGGCCGCGGCGCGTGCGCGCTTGGTTTTGATTCAGCCAGACGGTTCCGAAGGTGAATCGTTTCCGTTGTCCGGGGGCCGTACCCTGATTGGCCGTGGCACTGGCGGCATCTTCGCCAACGATGCGTATCTCTCGCCTGAGCACGCAGAGTTCCGCTTCGAGGGCGACCAGCTCGTCGTCAAAGACATGGAAAGCCTCAACGGGGTCTACATTCGCATCGAGCCGGAAGTACCGATCGAGCTCTTCGACGGGAGTATCTTCCGTGTCGGGCAAGAGATCCTTCGGTTCGAGGCGCCGGTCGCGCCGGATCCGGCGGCCGACGGCACGCAGTACATGGGCAGTCCGCATCGCGGCTATTTGGGCCGCATCGCACTCATGATCGGCCGCGAGAGCACTGGCAACAGCTATCCGATTCCGCCTCAGGGCATTCATCTCGGCCGCGAGCGCGGCGACGTCGTGTTTCCTGAAGATGGCTACGTCTCCGGTCTGCACTGCCGCGTCAACTCCGAGGTCGGGCACGTGTTTCTCACCGACGTGGGCAGCTCGAACGGCACCTTCGTCCGCGTGTCGAACGAGTCGTACGTCCCCCAAGGCACGTTCGTCTTGATCGGCCAGCAGTTGTTCCGCGCCGAGTACTAGGCCGGCGCGCGGGTGAGTCCTAGCCGCGAAGACAGAAACTCCTCGACCCGTTCAGCGATGCGATCCGGTTGCTCGACCGGCGCCGCATGGCTCGCCTCTTCGATCACCTCGAGCTCCGCGTTTGGGATTGCGGCTGCCATTTCTTCGGCGAGCGCCATCGGCGTGAATGTGTCGTGCTCTGCGGCCACGACCAACGTCGGGACGTCGACATCGGGAAGGAATCCACGCGCGTCGTGCTGGCCTGCGCGCTGCAGCATGCGCAGAAACACATCTGGGTCCATGAGGCTGGCATGCTCCCAGTAGCGTTGGAAGTCTTCCTCTTGAATACGGTCGCCATCGAGCTCTCGACCGGCACATGCGACACGAAAGGCCATCGCTGCGGGGACGCGTCCCCAGACGGCGCGGGCCACGCCTGGGAACATCCGCGTTCCTCGGATGAGAGCAGGGAGGACTTGGTCGAGCAGGTCGGAGCCGTGAAAGGTCGTGGTGATGCGTCCGAACGTTCCGCACATCAGGACCAAAGCCGCAACGCCGTCCGGGTTTTGCCGGCAGTATTCGAGGGCGACTTGGACGCCCATCGAGTGCGCAGCGATGACAGGGCGCACGACGTCGAGCTCGTCGCAGATGCTTCGGAGGTCGCCGGCCAGGTCCTCGATCGACAGCCGGTCGCAATCGAGTGGAGGCCCACTTCGACCGTGCCCGCGAAAATGCCAGTGAACCACGCGGTGATGTTGGGCGAGCCGGGGGCCGAGATAGCGCCATGCAAAGCCATCACAGCCGATTCCGTCCGTGAGAACGATGGGCGGCTCACCCTGACCCAGCACCTCGTAGAACAGCCGGGTACCATCCGCCGCGTCGACAAAGCCCTCGCGGTCGTACTGCACGCTCCGTGCGCTTACTTCTTGGCGGAGTCTTCGGGCGTGTCCGGGATATCGTTGACGGAGGGCAACTTGCGAATCTCGGGCAGGGCGATCTTCACGCAGCGCTGGACGATCCACGAGAGAGAGCGATCCAGCCTTGCCGATTCGTGCTTGATGTCGTGTAGCATCGACTCTGGGAAATAGAGGCTCTGCTTGCGCTTATCAGTCGTGGACATCTAAGGAATCCTCCATGCGGACGCTGTGCCAGCTGGCAAATGCGCCCTGTTCAACTATCTCGTGGTCCTACCCAGGGATAGATGCAGTGTCAATGACAAAGGTCTAAAGCCCATGTTCCGTCAGAAATCCGGCCGCAAAACACTTCGCTTGGTCATTGGTGGCATGCTGACCGTGGTGCTCGTTGCGGCAATGGCGTCAGAGGCTCCCGCGCGGCGCAGTCCATTCGAGCCGCTGTCTATCTTCGCGCGTGCGCTGGCATACATCGAAGTGAGCTACCTCGAGCCCGTCGATCAGGAGAGTCTCGTCTACGGAGCGATTCGGGGACTCGCCGACTCCCTCGATCCCCACAGCGTGTTCCTGGATCCCAAAGAGTACGAGATCTTGAAGAGCGATGCCGAGGGGCGATTCGCCGGGGTAGGCGTCGAGGTATCCACGCGCGATGGATGGCTGACGATTCTCTCCGTGTTCGAGGGTGGGCCTGCAGCGAAGGCGGGTTTGCAGCCGGGGGACCGGTTCTTGAGCATCGAGGGCGAGGACGCCAGAGACGTTCGATTGTACGATGCGGTGCAGCGCATTCGAGGTGAGCCGGGGACGACCGTCGAGGTAACGGTCCGGCGTGAAGGGCAGGAGAAGGCCCTCGAGCGCACGCTGACGCGTGCGTTCATCGACGTCGACCCCATCGAGACGCAGCTCTTGGACGACGGGATCGTTTACGTGCGGATCAAAGCGTTTCAGGATGGGACAGCCCGATTAATGAGCGATGCGCTCGACGACGCGGTGGTGAAGCGGCGCAAGCAGGGTGGGGTGAGCGGCCTCTTGCTCGACCTCCGTGACAACGGGGGCGGCCTGCTCCACGAGGCGGTGTGGGTAAGCGACGAGCTCCTCGCGTCTGGGGTCATCGTCAGCACGCGCGGACGCGGTGGCGAGAAGATCAGCGAATACTCGGCGCGGCGCGCGGGCACTCGACCGAAATGGCCTATCGTGGTTCTAATCAACGAGAACACCGCAAGCGCTTCCGAGATCGTTGCGGGCGCCGTTCAGGACCACCGTCGCGCAGTGCTGGTTGGGGTCCGGTCCTTCGGTAAAGGCAGCGTGCAAAACATCTTCGAGCTTCCGGGCGGCAGCGCGCTCAAGCTCACGACCTACCGCTACTACACCCCGTCCGGCCGCTCGATTCAGGCCGAAGGCATCAGCCCCGACTTCGTCGCCGAGCAACCTCGCACAGCGGGTGAGCCCGAGCCGATGCGCGAAGAGGAGCTCGAACGGCATCTAGCGGCTCAGCCGAAGGGGGCTGGCGGCGAGCAGACGCCGCCTGGCCGGCAGGCGCCGCAGCCGAGAGGCAAGATACCGGCGATTTTCGCGGAGGATTCCCAGGGGCAGCGCGCGTACACCGTTCTCAGCCAGCAGCTCCAGACTCGCTGAACCGCAAACCGCAATTGGCCAGCGGCTGGCGGCCGGCGGCTTAGCGGTTCGCGGTCTGCGGCTTGCGCCGCAGCAGCTTGAAGATCACGCCCGGCGTTTCGCCGGGGCGGCTCTCCACCTCGACAAACTCAGACAAGTCCTCGGGGAAGTATGTATCCCCTGCGACATCCTCGTCGATTGTCGTCAAATGAAGCTCTGTGGCGAGTGGTAGCGCCTCTTTGTACAAGCTTGCCCCTCCGATGATGAAGGGGCAGTCGTCCGTCGTTCTTGCGAGGGCGATCGCTTCGTCGAGGCTGTGGGCGGCTTCGCAGCCAGGGAACCGTGCGCCGGTTTGCCGGGTGACCACGATGTTGCGGCGCTTGGGAAGCGGGCGGCCGATCGAATCGTGGGTCTTGCGGCCCATGATGATCACGTGGCCATCGGTCGTCTTCTTGAAGTGCTTGAGGTCCTCGGAGACGTGCCAGGGCAGCGCACCGTCCTTGCCGATCACGCCGTTGCGGGCCACCGCCGCGATCAACGCGAGCGGCGCCAGAGCCGGCTGAAGGGCGGTCACACCGCCACCGGGGCTTTAATGCGGGGATGAGGGAGGTAGTCTTTGAGTTGGAAGTGCTCGTACTGGAAGTCGAAGAGGTTATCGACCGATGGGTCGATTAGCATCGTCGGCAACGGGCGGGGCTGACGCGAGAGCTGCAGCCTGGCCTGGTCGACGTGGTTGCTGTAGAGGTGCACGTCACCAAACGTGTGAATGAAGTCGCCCGGCTCCAAGCCTGAAACAGAGGCGATCATCATGGTTAGCAATGCGTAGCTCGCGATGTTGAAGGGAACCCCCAGAAAGACGTCGGCGCTGCGCTGGTACAACTGACAGCTCAGACGACCGCGGCTAACATAAAACTGAAACAGGGTGTGACAAGGGGGGAGGGCCACGCGCTCCGCTTCCGAAGGGTTCCAGCCTGAGAGGATCAGCCGTCGGCTAGATGGGTTGTCGCGGATCTGATCGAGCACGTACGAGAGTTGGTCCACGCCGTCGCGCTCGTAAGACCCGTCTTTGCGTTCGGTAGCGCCGAAGTTGCGCCACTGATGCCCATACACCGGGCCAAGGTCGCCTTCCTTTCGCCCAAAGCGCGCGGTCTGTTCGGCCGTTGCCCATTCGTCCCAAATTGAGACGCCTACTTCCTGGAGGTGGCTGACGTGGGTTTGCCCCCGCGTGAACCACAACAGCTCGTGGATGATCGATTTCAGGTGGACCTTCTTGGTGGTGAGCAGGGGAAAGCCCTCGCGAAGGTCGACCCGCATCTGATAGCCGAACAAGCTTCTCGTGCCGGTGCCGGTCCGGTCTTCGCGCTCGACGCCTTCGTCCAGCACCTTGCGCAGGAGATCGAGATATGCCCGCATCGCCTTACTCTTCGGTCACTTCGACTGGCTCGCGAGGTTCGTCGCGCCGGATCGAGTAGCGCACCAGCGCCCGAAGAATGTCGTTGCGCTCGAGGTCGCCGACCAGTCGCTTGATGTCCTCGTAGACCGATGGGTCGGTCAGTAGCGCGCCGATCGTGCCCTTTCCCTCGCGCGCCTCTTTGGTCAGGAAGGCGATGTCGTCGCTGGCGTTCTGCAGGTTGTCCATGAACGAATCGCCGAGCTCTCCGTAGATCAGCTGATTGACCGCGCCGTCGCCCTCCCGGACATCGGTCAAGATGGTGTTCAGCTGGCCGAAGGTGTCGCGGATGTTCCGAATCGCGTCGGTGCCCTCGGTGCCATAGAGCAAGGCGTGGGCCGTGCCTTCGTTCGTTTGAATGTCTTCGGTGATCTTGTTGAGGTTCTTGCCAAGCGCTGCGACTTGCTTTCCAGCCGCTCGCAGCTCCTTCACGGCGCCCTTTACATCGCGTCCGAGCTCGGCATCGTTCATCAAGCGCGCGATCGTCCCGTCCCCGCTCGCGATCGTGCCGCTGGCCTTCGCGAGGTTGCGCGCGGTCTCCTTCAGGTCGTTCGAGAACTCCTGGTCGGCGAAGGGGTCGGTGGCGAGCCGCAGGTTGTGTGCCGTCCCTTCGGCCTCGAGCAATGTGCGCTCTGCCAGCGCCATGATGCCGCCGCCGACCGAGACTGGAATCGGCTCGTCCGGATCCCACTCTGGATACTGGTCAGAGCCGACCCCGATTTCGACGATGCGGTCGCCGAGGAGGCCCTTGCTCCCGATCGCCGCAAAGCTCGGCTTCGGATCCGCGGTCTTGACGTCTACGCCGAGCTCACCTCGGATCAAGTGGGTCGCGTCGTCGATGACGCGGAAGTAGACCTCGATGCTCCCCGACTCGCCGATGATGACCTCGGTGACCGAGCCGACGTTCACGCCAGCCACGCGGACGGTGTTGCCCTTCTGCAGGCCGCCGACGTCCTCGAAGATCGCGTAGTACGTTGTCTTCGATTCGAAGACGTTCTCCTGTGCGCCGATCGCAAAGGCGATGCTCGCGCCGATCACCAAGGCAACCAATACGAAAATGCCTACACGAAGGCGAGTACCGGCGGTCGTCTTCATTTGTTGCCCAGCCCAGCCCCTTACCCTGCGCTCTTTAGCAGAGTTTCGGTGTCCTCGTCGACCGGAGCGTTGCCCTCGAGGAAGTCACGGACCTGGGGGTTGTCCGAGGCCCGGAGCTCGTCGGGCGTTCCAGAGAAGATGACGAACCCCTCGTGGATCATCGCGATGCGGTCGCTGATCGCCAAGGCCGTGTCCATGTCGTGCGTCACCACGACCGAGGTCACATCCAGGGTCTTGTTCAGATACTCGATCAGATCGGCGATGCGAGTGACGTTGATCGGGTCGAGCCCGGTCGTCGGCTCGTCGTAGAGTAGGACCTCGGGCCGGATCGCGAGCGCCCTCGCCAGCGAGACCCGCTTCTTCATGCCGGCGGACAAGTCCGCGGGCGCGGTCTCTTCGGTTCCGGGCAGCCCGACGTAGGTGAGCGACTCGCGAACCCGCTCCGAGATCTGCTTTTCGCTCATGTCGAGTTGTTCGCGGAGGCCGTACGCGACGTTCTCCTTGGTGTTGAGCGAGTCAAAGAGTGCGCCAGCCTGGAACAGCATCGCCACGCGCCTACGGACCGGGGAATACTGCGCCTCGGTCATCCCCGAGATCTCCTGGCCGTCGAAGGAGATGGTGCCGCCGTCGATCTCGAGCAATCCGATCAGCATCTTGAGCATGACGCTCTTGCCTTGGCCGGAGCCGCCGATGATCGTCAGTACCTCGCGCTCATTCACGTCGAGGTTCAGATCCCGATACACGACCTTCCGCCCGAAGGCCTTCTTGACCCCTCGAAATTCGATGAGCGCCATCGGCCCAACTTTAGTTGGGGTTGTGTGGCTCGTCGACTACTGTAATGGCCATGCGCCGCGGCTTTGGATGGGTCCTCGTCAGCGCCTGCGTGCTGGTATTCCCGGTACTCTCGGGCGGTTGTACGGGAAAGGCCGAGGCAGTACGGGCCGCGCAGCCTTACATCGAGAACTTCGGCGACCTGCGTTTGCGTGCCTTGAGCCTCCTCGAGCTGCGCGCCGATGTCCAACGGCGCCGCTTGCTTGCCGCGGCAATGAAAGGCGACGAGGAGTCGCTTCCCGACAACCTGAGGCCTGTCTTCGAGCGGATGCGCGCCGAGAGGGACGAGGTCACCGATGAGCAGCTCGAGCACGGTGAAACCCTGTTCTGGCGGATGCTCGACTACACGTTCTCGGAGAACCCGAACGTCCTTCAGGCGGAGATCGTCTTTCTCGAGAAGGACGGCTCTGCATCGACCATGCGCCATCCACGGGAACGTGAGTTGCCCGTTGGGCTGAAGTGGTATGGGCTACGTCAGCAGCGCACGTTCGCGGGGCTGACCAATTGCCTGACCGACGGCGGGTCCGAGCCATGCGTGCTGCTGCAGCTTCGACCCAGAGACTATTCGGGCAGTGCAGGGTTGACCGTCGCATATCGGCGCACGCCGCTCGAGGTCACTGGCGATTCAGAGTCAGATCGATGATCTGATACGGAATCGTGCTTGGGCCGCCTTCAGCGTCGAAGCATCCGACCGCGCTCATGTCACCCGTCGCATGCTGGAAGCACAAGGCGGGGTCCATGCCGAAGCGCTGTCCGAGGTCGGCACGGTCGGTTTGCGTGAGCGGAACCGCCGAGGCCCGATCCGGCGAGCTGAGCGCCTGAAGCGTCGCTTCGTCGAGCGAGCATGCGAGGTTTCGGGTCTCCGAAGGCATGTTCGGGTGGAACCAGGGAAGAGTGTCCTCGCTGATCACCCCGTCGTTGCAGGCCTTTCGAGTCCCCTCGAGGGCGCCGACGAGGACCATCCGCGAGAACCAGATCTTGGTCCCGTCCCCCTGGCTGAGAATGAACCGCGAGCCGTAGGACTGCGCCCAAAAGGTGAGGAGGCAGCAGGAGAGCACCAAGACGCCGAGGCACCCGAGGCCCACCCAGAGTCCCATATTTCGTGTTGGAGGTTGTGGCGCGTCTTCCGTCATCAGAGGCGGGGATTATCACCGTTCTGTCGACCTTGACAGGCGAGCCCCGCGGGCCTAGCGTCCGCTCGCCCTGCCATGGCATTTGCGCTTACGCCGGAACGCGAACAAGAGGTCGACGACATTTTGACCCGCTATCCTGAGCGTCGAGCGGCGCTCTTGCCGGTTCTGTGGCTTTGTCAGCGACAGAACGGGTGGATCAGCCCCGAAGTCGTCGAGTACGTCGCAGAGCGTCTCGAGCTCTCCACCGCGATCATCAAAGGGGTCGTGACCTTCTACACGATGTTTTTCGACGAGCCGGTTGGCGAGAACGTCGTCTGGGTCTGCCGAACGCTTTCCTGCGACCTTCGCGGGGGTAAGGCGATTCAAGACCATCTCGAGAAGAAGCTTGGTTGCACCGCCGGTCACACCAGCTCGGACGGCAAGTTCACCGTGCTCAAGGCCGAGTGCCTGGCTGCCTGTGGGCAGGCCCCAATGGTCCAGATCAACGACTACTATTACGAAAACCTCAACGTGGAGCAGTTGGATCGGATCCTCGACGCCCACGCCACCAAGGGCGGCGAGGCGGCGGCTGCGGAATTTTCCACTTTTGCGAGCTTCGGCTCCCCGCGCGGCAGCGGTGGCGGCTCAGCGACCTCGGCACCGCCGCCTCCTACTAAGGAGGCCGTCCGGCTCGCTTCACAACCACCACCTCCGGGCGACACGACGGGCGAGGACGCATGACCGGGCCGATTGAGCCATTGTTGACCTCGCGTTACGGCATCGAGGAGAGTTGGAAGCTCGCCAATGCGGAGCGTGCCGGCGCCTACGAGGTGGCTCGGCGAGCCCTGACGTCCCGGCCGCCTGCCGAGCTCCGCGAAGAGGTCAAGAAGGCCAACATTCGTGGCCGAGGCGGCGCAGGTTTCCCTGCCGGGGTGAAATGGGGCTTCCTCAACCGGCAGGAAGGCGAGCAGATCTACCTCGTCATCAACGCCGACGAGAGCGAGCCGGGCACCTTCAAAGACCGCAGCATCATGGATCTCGACCCCCACCGGCTCGTCGAGGGGGCGATCATTTCCTGTTTCGCGATCGACGCGCACGTTGCCTACATCTACGTGCGGGGCGAGCTGGCGTTCTCGGTGAACCGGCTCGAACAGGCGATCGCGGAGGCGCGGCAGGCCGGCTACCTCGGCGAGCGCCCTTTCGGCATCGATCACCCCATCGAGGTTCACGTCCACTCCGGAGCGGGCGCGTACATCTGCGGTGAGGAGACGGCCTTACTCAACTCGCTCGAAGGACGCCGTGGCGAGCCCCGGCTCAAGCCCCCGTTTCCGGCGGTCAAAGGCGCGTTTGGCATGCCGACCATCGTCAACAATGTCGAGACGATCGCCTCGGTTCCCGACATCGTCGAGATGGGCGGCGAGGCCTGGTCCGCACTCGGCCGGCTTCCCGGTGACGGCGGTGTACGCATCTACGGCGTCAGCGGTCACGTGAAGAACCCAGGCCTCTTCGAGGCTCCCGTCGGGATCACCATGCGCGAGCTCATCGACGACTACGCCGGCGGCATGCTCGGCGGACGCCCGCTCAAGGCGGTGATTCCTGGTGGCTCGTCGACGCCGGTGCTCGACCCCCGCCGTATGGTGGATGCGCCGAACGAAGATCACCCATTGCACAAGTGGCATGATCAAAGCGAAATCGACGTGCCGATGGGCGTCGACACCTATCGCGCGCTTGGCACCATGCTCGGAACGTGCTGCGCCATCGTGATGGACGACACGGTCAACATGGTCGAGGCCTGCCGCAACCTGATGCGCTTCTACAAACACGAGTCGTGCGGGCAGTGCACGCCGTGCCGCGAGGGGACCGGTTGGTTGGTCGATGTGCTCGACAACCTGTGCACAGGGCGGGGCAAGCCCGAGGACGTCGACCTGCTGGTCAACATCTCGAACAACATGATGGGCAACACCATTTGCGCCTTCGCGGACGGAACAGCGATGCCGATGCTCGGCATGGTGCAGAAGTTCCGTGAGGAATTCATGGACGCCGCGATCCACGGCCTTCCAGATGGCGTCCGCCATGACGACAGTGTTCGCAGCATGGTAGAGGGGGGCGCGTGACAGGTCCCGGCGCAACTCTTTTCGTGGTGACCTCGATCTTCGCCATGGCCGGCGCTCTGATGACGATCTCGTCGCGGCGCCCGCTTCGCGCAGCGATCGGCCTGTTGGTTCACATCGTCTCGCTTGCCGGGATGTTCCTCACGCTCAACGCGCACCTCTTGGCCGCGCTGCAGCTCTTGGTGTACGCCGGCGCCATCGTCGTGTTGTTCGTGTTCGTCATCATGTTGATCGGACCAGCCGCCGAGGTCGGTCCGATCCAGGGGCGTGTGGCCTCGCGGACCCTGGGCATCGCGTTGACGATCGCCGTCGTTCTCGCAGTCTCGACTTCGGTTGCCTATTTTGATGCACCCTGGGTGGCGGTCCCAGACGACTTCGGGACGGTAGAGGGCCTCGGCATGGCCATTTACACGCAAGCCCTGGTGCCGTTCGAGGTGATTTCGATCACGCTCCTGGTTGCCATCATCGGTGCGATTACCATTGCTCGGAGCCGCACGGAGTAAGACGCGATGGGCATCGGCACATACCTAGCGCTTGCCTCAGTCTTATTCGGCATCGGCGCCGCCGGCTTCCTGGCCCGCCGCAACATGCTGATCCAGCTCATGTCGATCGAGCTGATGCTCAACTCGGTCAACGTGGTGTTGCTTGCTTTCAATCGGGCGTACCCGGACAACCACGACGGACAGGTGTTCGCCTTCTTCGTCATTGCTGTCGCGGCTGCCGAGGCGGCCGTTGGGTTGGCGATCCTCATTGCGTACTACCGCATCAAGAAAACGCTCGATACCGACGACGCGACCCTGCTGAAGTATTGAACCCATGCATCTAGAAGCCCCTCAGCAGATTTTGCTCCTCTTGATCATCCTGTTTCCTCTGGGCGGGGCGATCATCAATGGGTTGCTGGGTCGCTATATGGCCAAGGGGCTCGTCACCCTCGTCGG
>CALJYC010000386.1 GCA_937984275.1 uncultured bacterium
CAACTGGTGCCGCTGATCTCGGAGCGCATCGACGACGAGCTTCGGACGCGAAGGCAGCTCCTCTGGAGTCCACGACGGCGTCGCACCCGTGACATCGGCCTCATCGGGTTCGAGGTTCATCACCTTCCCGAGCATGGTGGCTGACGCGACGCCGTCGGCGAGGCTGTGATGGATCTTCGTCACCAGGACGACGCCCCCATCGGCCAAACCCTCGAGCAGCCACGTCTCCCAGAGGGGACGATCGCGCGGCAACTGTATGCTCGCGACCTCAGCAATGGCCTGGTCCATCTCGCGATGCCCGCCGGGCGGTGCGATCTTCTTGCGGTAGAGATGGCGCCCAATGTCGAAATTCGGATCATTGACCCACATCGGGTGATGCAGCCCGCCCGGAACTTCGACGGGGCGCAGCCGAAGGCGAGGCACTAGATGAAGCTTGCTCTCCATCGAAGCCCGCACCAGGTCGAAAACATCGGCGTAGGGAATCTCGCCCGGGAGATCGATGACCGCGATCTTCAGCGTGTGCATGTGAACGCTGGGCGTTTCCATGTAGAGAAACGAAGCGTCTTGTCCCGAAAATCGTTCCATGCTGGCGTTCAGTGGTCCAAGACGGCGAAGCCGGCTTTGTGAAGGCGGTGATCAACGAAAGGCGCAACCTCGGAGGACCAAAAGAAACTCACGTGGCCGCCAGCGAACCAGCGAACCCCCGGTTGCCCCCAGTGCTCCCACAAGCGCTCGGCCTGCTCGGGAGTCGACACCTTGTCGTCGCTTCCGGCAAAGATGAAACGGTTCTCGATCGTCGTGTGCGGCGTCACCGACAGCGGCGAGACGAGCTCGAACAGCTCACGTGTGCGCACGCCGAGCACGCCAGCCTCTTCGGCCTCTTGGCGTTGATCGAGCGGAGCATGGTGGACGAACAAATCCGGAATGTCGCAGACCGGAATGCCCGCGATCACGACGTCGACGTTCTCGAGACCCGAAAGCAACGCAGCGACGTAGGATCCCATCGACAAGCCGTACAGGCCAATCTTCGTGGCGCCTTGCGAGCGCGCCCATTGAATCAAGCGGCGCGTGTCCCACACGGCTTGCGAGACGCCATGGAACGCGTCGAGCAGGTCGTAGGACAAGAGCGAGGCGACCGGCAGCGCGGCGGGCTTGCGAGGACCGTGCAAAGGAAGCACCGGCATCAGCAGGTTGAGCCCGAGCTCGTGGTGCAACTGCTCGGCGCGAAACCCCGCAAAGTCCGCGTAGGGGCCACCCGTCCCGAGGCCATGCAGACAGATCAGCCAAGGCCGCTCCGGGTCACTATGACGGGCCACCCAGGCGTGACCGACGTGATTGCGGTCGTAGTTGTTCCATCGGTCGCTCGCCGGGTCATTCGAGGGGGCCGCGTAGCCACTCTCGAAGGAGAGCCACTCGAACCGCATCGAGGGATGCCATGCGGGCGCGATCGAAGGGGACACGAGCGGAGGCGGCGACGCGTGAAACGCGCTTGGCGCTGCGGGACGGCCGTCGCGATACAGGGCGTGGGCACCCGCGATTTCCTGGCCTACCCGCACCAAATCGCCCGGGCCGGGATACCGGTGGGGCCGGCTCATCGCGCTGAGGAACAGGCGATCCACCGACCGTCCGGTGAAGCGGGCGAGCCCGGTGTAGGCGTTGCTACGCGCCAGGCGGAGAGTGGTGGAAGGCGCTTGGTGCTTCGATCGCGCGGCCCTGCTGGGGCGGGGGGCTTCGGCGGAAACCGGTGCACGCCACGGAAACAACCGATGAATCAAACCCGACCACACGCGCGCGCCAACCATGCATTCTCCAGTCGATCGAAAATAGAACATGTACTATTTTGGAGCAACCCGATGGTCACGGAACCAAACACCCCGGAGCAGAAACTGCCGCCGAGTGTAGTGAAGGCCCTGCGGGGCTTCATGCAGACGGGGTTCTGGAACAGATGGGCCGAGGCCACCGAGGCGCATCTACAGGAGCCCGCGCAGCAGTTCGATCCGGAGTTCATGGGCAAGCTCGTCCCCAAGATGGAAGTATTCTCGAGCTACTTCCGGGCCGAGGTCCGCGGGATGGACCGCGTGCCGCAAAGCCCAGTGTTGCTGATCGGCAACCACTCCGGCGGGATCATCACGCCGGACACGAGCGCGGTGTACGCGGCGTGGTACCGCAACCGTGGTTTCGAAGATCCGCTGATGGGCCTGGCCTTTGACGGGATCTACGGTGTGCCGGGCTGGCGCGAGCTCATGCGGAAGATCGGCCAGATGCCGGCCAGCATGGACAACGCAGACGCGGCCCTGGGAGAGGGGTGCTCGGTGCTCCTCTACCCCGGCGGTTCGTACGAAGTGTTTCGGCCGTGGAAAGACCGCAACCGCATCGTGTTCAACGGTCGGAAAGGCTTCATCCGACTGGCGCTCAAAGCGGGGGTTCCCGTAGTCCCGGTGGTCGGCCACGGCGGACACGAGACCACGATCGTCCTGACGCGCGGCGATCGTTTCGTGAAGCTCCTCGGCTTGGATAGAGTACGCATGGACGGCGCGCCGCTGCTCTTTCAGGTCCCGTGGGGGATTTCGAGCCCAGCAATGCCCGGGGTGCCGCTCCCCGCGAAGATCACCGTGCAGGTGTGCGAGCCACTCGATTGGAGTCGATTCGGCCCTGAAGGCGCCGACGACCCCGAAGTACTCGAGCAATGCTACGAAGAGATCACATCACTCATGCA
>CALJYC010000387.1 GCA_937984275.1 uncultured bacterium
GGCTACGCCGACGTCAGCAGAGTAATCCACTGCTAGGGCGTGTCGTAGTTCCGTGGTTCGAGAAGGTTGCGCTCGTCATGCGCGCAACGGGGACATGGCTCCGACTGTCGATTCGACCTCCGAAGATCCGCCGGACTCGCCAAGCTCGCGACTATCTCGACGGCCTCCCGTATTCGGGCAGCTGACAATGTGTGTCGATTGCGATAGACCCAGTCCGTGACCGCCCGCAAGCGCGACCTGCTTTGGATAGTGCCGCTTGTGATTGCCCTCGGGGTCACCGCTTGGTGGATGTTCCGAACAAGCGAGGGCCCGCACGTCGAGGCGATCAGTCCGATCCGCCGCCCCATGGTGCAAACCATCGTGACCTCAGGGCGGGTCGTCCAACGCCGGCAGTCGAACCTTGGTCCGATGATTGCGGGGACTGTTGCAGAGGTGCTCGTTGACAATGGCGATCGTGTCGAGGCGGATGCGCTGCTGGTTCGTCTTGCCGATGACGATGCGCTGGCCAGTCTTGCCGAGGCCGAAGCCTCCGTCTCCGAGTCGGAGGCTAGGTTGGCGCGCGTGCAGGGGTTGGGCAGGCGAATGGCGGTGCAGGCGCTTCGACAGGCGACCATCGAGGCGAAACAAGCGGAGGTCGAGTTTCGAAGGCAGCACAAGCTATTCGGCACAGGGGCTGTGAGCGAACTCAGCCTCGAGCGCGCCCGTCGTGATCGCGATCAAACGCGTAGCCGGCGCATTTCAGCGTCGCTCGAGGTGGCGGCGGCCGCTCCCAAAGGAAGCGACGTCGCGGTGGCAGCGGCCGCGCTCGCACGGGCTGAAGCGCGGCTCACCGCGGCTCAGGTCGCGGTTGAACACACCCGAATCCGTGCGCCCTTGCCCGGGGTCGTTCTGAAAAGGGACGTCGAGCGGGGGGAGGTCGTCCAGCCTGGAGAGGCACTGGTGACCTTCGCGGGGGATGGGCCCTTGGAAGTGCGCATCCAACCTGATGAATCGAACCTCGCCTTCTTACGTCTCGGGCAACGCGCGCTAATTTCTGCGGAAGCCTTTCCTGACCAACGTGTGGACGCCGCCGTTGGCCGGATCGCGCCGTCCATCGATCCTATGCGAGGCACGGTCGAAGTGGATTTGGTCATCGACGACGAATCGGGCTTGCGACCGGACATGACGGTGACCGTCGAGATCGAGGTAGGGCGCACGGAATCTGCGCTACTCGTACCGAGCTGGGCGATTCGAGATCTGGACGGTGAACAGCCATGGGTCTTGGTCGCCAAGGACGGTGAGGCCCGGCGGCGCGACTTGAAGCTGGGGCTGGAAGGCGATGACCTCGTAGAGGTCGTGTCGGGCCTCAGCGAAAACGACCGTGTCCTCTCTCCGGCTCTTTCTATCGAGGAGGGTGACCCGGTTCGCGTACGAAGAACGCGGCCAGCGATGGAGGAGCAAGGCTAGTGCTCGCGCTCCAGCTTGCTTGGAGGTTCTTACGGGAAGGCCGCACGCAATCGTTGCTCATCCTTGCGGGCGTCACCATCGGGATCGCCGCGTTCGTATTCGTCTCCGCGATCATCGAAGGCCTTCAGGTCAACCTGCTCGAGCAAACTCTTGGGAGCCAAGCACACATCAGCGTGGCGCCAGAGGAAGCATCACCGCGCGCGCTCATGCGTGAACCGGGTGTGGCATTCGTACGCCGTGTCGAGCCGTCTGAGCCGCGTCGCCGACCCTTCGACCAATGGCGGCGTGCCGTTCGGCGCGTGGAAGCCACGGACGGCGTGGTTGCAACTTGCCCAAAGGTCAGCGGCTCAGCCCTCGCGTATCGCGGCGCCGCCGAGGAAGCGGTGAAGGTGGTCGGGGCAGACGCGGACCGTTTGCGCCAGATCGTCGACTTTCGCGCAAACCTCGTCGACGGCACCTATCGGCTCGGCGGCGAGGAAGCGGTGATCGGTACCACCCTTGCGGAGAAGCTCGGCGCGCGCACTGGTGACCCGATTCGGGTGCGAAGCGCAGATCGAGAAAGCGTATTGCGCATCGTGGGCATTTTCGACGTCGGAAGCGAGATGGTCAACGGACGCTGGGTGGTGACCTCGCTCCGCAACGCTCAGACGCTTCTTGGACGAATCGGTGACATCACCGAGATCGATGTCCGCGTCGCGGAGGTTTACGAAGCCGAGGGGGTCGCGCGTGAGATCGAAGCACGGACAGGAGTCCCTACAGAAAGCTGGATGGAGCGTAACCGGGACCTGCTCACGGGCCTTCGCTCGCAGGACGCCTCGACTACGATGATTCGGATTTTCGTTCTATTGGCCGTGGCGATGGGCATCGCGAGCGTCCTGAGTGTGACCGTCGTGCAGCGGAGGGGGCAGATCGGAATCCTCCGTGCCGTGGGAACCTCTCGCCGCATCGTGCTCGCCGTGTTTCTCTGGCAAGGGCTGCTCTTTGGTCTAGTCGGGGCCTTGCTCGGGACAGGCGTAGGCGCCGTGGCTGGGGAGCTGATCGAGGCGAGCGCGCTTTTCGACATCACGGTGACGCCGCGACTCTTGTTCACCGCCCTGACGGTGTCCGTTACAACGGGCGTACTGGCTGCGTACCTGCCGGCGCGCAGGGCCGCGAACTTGGACCCAGCGGCGGCCATTCGAGGCGACGAATGACGCGCGCGCTCGAGTTCTTGCAGTTGGAGGGCATCCGCAAGTCGTACGAGGATGGCGTCAGGACGGAGGTTCTCCACGGCATCGACATCTCGATCGGCGAAGGAGACCTCGTGGCACTAGTAGGGCCATCGGGCTCCGGGAAAAGCACCTTGCTGAATCTGATCGGGCTTCTCGACCGGCCCACGCAAGGCCGCATCTTGATTGAAGGGCAGGCAGTCGAGAACCTAAATGACAGAACGCTGACGGCGCTTCGCGGGGAGAAGTTGGGATTCATCTTTCAGTCCCATCACCTCCTTCCTGGGCTCACCGTCGTCGAGAACGTCATGCTTCCCACTGCAGCCGCACAAGGCGGATTTCGCGCAGTCATGAAGACGCAGGCCCTCGCATTACTCGATGCGATGGGAATCAGCGACTGGGCGGAGGCTTGGCCACGCCAGCTCTCAGGCGGCATGCAGCAACGCGTTGCCGTCGCCAGAGCCCTGATAAACGACCCGCCGCTCGTTCTTGCGGACGAGCCCACCGGAAACCTCGACACGGAGACTTCCGATCAGGTGATGGAGCTCTTGCTCAGGCGAAACTCGGAGAGCTCCACGGCGTTCTTGATCGTGACGCACGACTCGAATCTGGCGCGCCGGTGCGAGCGTGTGATCGAGCTGGTGGATGGTGCGGTCGTTCGCGAGGGGCCGCCGGGCTAACCAAACATCTAGCTATCTGTGACAGCCCCACCACATGGGGGCTTCTTCTTCCCTGCGGGCGGTGGGGTTCTTTCGTACATCCAGCGTTACCAGCCACCCGTTCCCGGCTCTCCTTTGAATGGGCCGACGACCTCAGGGGTTACCCAACCGCCATAGAAGTGTCCAGGTTGCGGTGCGACGCGGTGCCCGTCGACATAGCAGTTCAGCTTGCTCGGGTAGAAGCCCAGGTAACCGAGGATTCGAGTGAAGTCGGCAAACGGTTGCTCGTAGCTCCAAGCGACGTTGGGAAGCTCGTGACCGTCGATGCACAGCGACCAGTATGTGGCGGATCCCTTCCATTCGCAGAGCGAGGCACCTGGGGCTCGTGACAGCAGCTCCATTCGCACATCCTGTGGCGGTATGTAAAAGGTGGGTGGGCTTGCGGTTTCGAGAATGCGCAACGTGCGTCGTGACTCCGCGACGACCGTGTTCCCGCAAACGACCCGCACGAGCCGCCCATCATCTTCGAGTCGAGGCGGACGTGGATAGTCCCAAACCGATTCCTCGCCGGGCCCCGGCTTGATGGCCCAGTCGGGTCGCCGGGAGCCGCGATGGCTCCAGTGCGCACGCGCCGATTCAAGGTCTTCTTCGTTCATTGAGGATCAATAGGGCCGCCGTGGGTCATTCGGGAGCCCGCATGCCGCACGTCGCATCCCGCAGAAGGCTAACGATCCAAGGTTGCCCAACCGATCTCGAGCCCTATACCGTTTCGGGAGAAGACTGTGTCATGAAGGCAATGATCGTAAGAGAGGCAGGCGGTCCGTTCACCTTGGACGAACGCGAGATCCCGGAGCCAGGACCCGGAGAGATTCGCATCAAGGTCGAAGCGTGCGGCATCTGCCACAGCGATGCGTTCGTGAAGTTTGGCCAGTTCCCAGGTCTAGAGCTTCCTCGCGCGCCGGGTCACGAGGTAGCCGGCGTGGTCGATGCGCTCGGAGACGGCGTGGATGCGTTTGGCGTCGGCCATCGAGTTGGGGTGGGCTGGCACGGCGGGCACTGTTTCAAATGCAATTCCTGTCGTCGAGGCGATTTCATCAACTGCGGCAACGCAAAAATCGCAGGCATTAGCTACGACGGCGGCTACCAGGAGTACATGGTCTGTCCATGGGAGGCCGCTGCGCGGGTGCCGGACGAGCTCAGTCCTGTAGAAGCGGCACCCCTCCTGTGCGCAGGGATCACCACATACAATGCGCTCCGCAACAGTGGCGCGCGGCCGGGCGACTTGGTCGCCGTACAAGGCGTCGGTGGCCTCGGTCATCTGGCGATTCAATTTTCGAATCGAATGGGGTTTCGCACCGTTGCCGTGTCGCGCGGCAAAGACAAAGAGCAACTCGCACGAGACTTGGGCGCTCACGAGTACATCGATTCCAAGTCGGACGACGAGGTCGCGGAGCTTCAGAGGCTCGGAGGGGCAAACCTCATTCTAGCCACTGCTCCAAACGGTAAAGCAATCGAGGGAATCATGAACGGCCTTCACGGACGCGGAAAGCTGATGCTCGTGGCGGCAGCCCCGGACCCGATCTCGATCAATGCCTTTGCGCTGCTGTCCGGAAAGATGGTCCACGGCTGGCCAAGCGGCACGGCTGTCGACAGCGAAGACACGATGAGCTTCGCCGCGTTTGCCCACGTGCGGCCTCAGATCGAACGTTTCCCGATCGAAGCGGCCAACGAGGCGTTCGCCAAGGTCATGGAGAACACGATCCGTTTCCGTGCGGTTTTGG
>CALJYC010000388.1 GCA_937984275.1 uncultured bacterium
ACTGTTGGCACCCGGGGTTGTCGATCGCGGCCAACTGCCGGATGTGCCTCGTGCACGTCGAGAGTGGCCGCCAGATGGCGATGCCGCAGCTCGCGTTCGATGAAGCCAAGGGTGAATACGTGCCGGCCAGCAAGCCGAAGCTCCAGCCCGCATGTCAGCTCGCCGCTGCCGAGGACATAGTCGTCTCGTCGACGAACGACGAGGTCAAGACTGCCCAGGCGTCCGTGCAGGAGTTCCTGCTCCTCAATCATCCGGTCGACTGTCCGATCTGTGATCAGGCCGGCGAGTGTAAGCTGCAGGACTACTACTACGAGCATCAGGGTACGCTGAAGCGCAAGCTGACCGAGCCGGTCCACAAGCCGAAGGGCGTTCGCTTCGGCCCGACGATCGTCTACGACGCCGAGCGGTGCATCATGTGCACGCGTTGCATTCGGGTCTGCGACGAGGTCGCCAAGGACCACGTCCTCGATATGCGCGAACGTGGCAACAAGAATGAGATCATCCTCGCTCCGGGCCGAGAGCTCGACCACAAGTACACGCTGATGACCGAGCACGTCTGCCCGGTTGGCGCCCTGACGAGTCAGGACTTCCGCTTCAAGGCGCGCGTTTGGTTCCTCAAGTCGGGGCAGGGCGTCTGCACTGGGTGCGCGACGGGTTGCAACACTCACGTCGACTACGACCCGCGCTACGGCAAGGTCTATCGGCTTCGTCCGCGTGACAACGCCGACGTCAACCAGTTCTGGATGTGCGACGACGGCATGATGACGTACACGCGTCACGACACCGAACGGCTTCTGATGCCGACGTCGGGCCGCGGTGACGAGCGCGTGCCCGTTGGGGAAAACGAGGCACTCGATCTGGCCGCCGAGCAACTAAAGGGAGTCGACGCTTCGAAGCTCGCCGTCGTGTTGAGTGCGCAACATACCACCGAGGACAACCTCGCCATGACCAAGCTCGCGGCCGCCCTCGGCGCCGAGCGGCTGTATCTCGCGGCGCTCGGCGGATGGGAAGGCGACGACATCTTGCGAAGCGAGGACAACAACCCGAACCGCGCCGGCGCGACGCAGGCCGCGGGCGGGGCGACGTTGAAGTCGATTGGCGACCTTCTTTCTGAAGTACAGTCCGGGACGGTGCAGGGCGTGCTCGCGCTCGGCTGGGCGACCGCGGAGAAACTCGAAGAGCTCGCGCCGCTCGTTGCGTTGGACGGCGTCGTCTCGCTGACCAGCCACGTCGGGGCGCTGCCCGCGGCTGCCTCGGTGGCCATCCCCGTGGCCGACACCTTTGAAATCTCCGGGAGCTTCGTCAACGGCAACGGTCTGACGCAGGCCTTCCAATCCACGCTTTGCGCACCGGACGGCATCGAGCCCGCGTGGAAGACGCTCTCGGACCTGGCCGGCAAGCTTGGCAAAGATCTTGGCTTCGAGGACCTCGAAGGATTGCGCCAAGGCCTGGTGGACGCGGTGGAGGCGGCCCAATGACGACGACCTTCCTCGTTGTTTCCTCCCTGGTGAAGGTGCTGGCCATCCTCTTGATCACCGTTGGCGGCTTTGCGCCGGTTCTCATCTGGGCGGAGCGCCGGCAGAGCGCGATGATTCAGGATCGCCTCGGACCGAGCCGCGCCGCCATCGTGCTGCCGGCTTCCGCCGTGTCCTTCATCGACCGTGCAAGGCTGCCGCTGTGGCGCTTGGCCGCGTTGACCGGCATCGTGGCCATCGTAGCGCTGGTCACGCTGACGTTCGTCGCGGTCAAAGGGAGCAATCCTCTGCCGATTTCGACCTCCTCGCTGACAGCGAGTCTGATCGCGTTTGGCGTTGCATCCGTCGTGCTGCGAGCCGGCTACGGTGTGCACACCATGATCGTTCGCAACGGCGGTAAGATCATGCTCATCGGCCTCCTTCACCCGGTGGCCGACGCCCTGAAGTTCATCTTCAAGGAAGACTTCGTTCCTCCGAAGGCCGACAAGCTCCTGTTCTCGGCAGGTCCAATCATCGCGCTCATTCCTGCGATCGCGGCCTTCGCCGTCATCCCCTTCGCGAGCTCACTGCATTGGGACTACCTCAATCAGGTCCTTCCGCGGACGGGCGAGCTCGCGGGCCCCGTGGTGCCGTTGCAGGTCGCGAGCATCAACGTCGGCATTCTCTTCATTTTCGCAATCGCCAGTACCGGCATCATCGGCGCCGCGATTTCGGGCTATGCCTCGGACAACAAGTACTCCCTGCTCGGCGGTATTCGCGCCGCCAGCCAAATGGTCAGCTACGAGGTCGTGCTCGGCCTGACGCTCGTGCCCGCGTTCATGGTCTACGCCTCGCTCCGGCTCGAGGACATGACGATGTGGCAGCACGACCACGTATGGGGGATCTTCGTCCCTCCGCTGACGCTGGCAGCCGTGACCTTCTTCGTGGCAGCCGTCGCTGAAACGAAGCGTGTTCCCTTCGACTTGCCGGAGGGCGAGAGCGAGCTCGTCGGCGGCTACCTCACCGAGTACTCCGGCATGAAGTTCGGCATGTTCTTCATGGGTGAGTTCGTCGAGGTCGTGTCGCTGGCGGCCCTTGCCTCGGTGATCTTCCTCGGCGGATGGGACGTGCCCTTCCTGTATCGGAGTGGGTTCGAGTTCTCGCTGCCCTTCGTCGCCGCGAGCTACTCGGTGCCGGTCGTGCACTGGCTCGTCGTGGTGATTCAGTTCGTCGTTTTTCTACTCAAGATCATCGTGCTGATTTGGTTCCAGCTGATGATTCGCTGGTCGCTTCCGCGGTTCCGATACGACCAGCTCATGTCGCTGTGCTGGAAGGGCCTGTTGCCCATCTCCTTGCTCAATATCTTGGTCGTCGGCGCATTCATCCTATCGGGGTGGCTCGACGGTTGGGTCGCGTTCTTCGAGAAGCTCTTCTGAGGTCGCCCATGGCAGTCGAAGTCAAAGTCATCAAGAAGCCCGGACGGACCGTCGCCGAGCAGGTGTATCTCCCCGAGATCGCCAAAGGTCTCGGCTTTGCGATGGGCCGATTCTTCAAGAACACCTTCGGGCCGCAGGCCAAGAAGGACATCGACACGGTCAAATACCCGGAAGAGAAGGTCGAATACCCGGAGCGGTTCCGTGGCATTCATCGCCTCACGCAGCGCACCGATGGCTCGCCGCGCTGCGTGGCGTGCCTTTGCTGCAGCACCGCGTGTCCGGCGCAGTGCATCTACATCGAGCCCGCCGAGTACGAGCCCGACGACCCGCGCTACGGCTACGAGCGCTACCCATCGGTGTTCATGATCGACGAGCTCCGCTGCATCTTCTGCGGCTACTGCGTCGAGGCCTGCCCATGCGATGCAATTCGAATGGATACCGGCATGCACATGCCGCCGTCTACCAGCCGGGAGCACTTTCTCTACGACAAAGAGACCCTTCTTTCGATACCCGGGCGGGACGGCTCGTATCTCACCGCGAACCCACGCCACGAGCCGGGCGACGAGACACACCCCGGCATCGATCGCGAGCGCGGGCACTAGGCGTGACTGAGTCGCGCGCGGCGAGCCGCACGGCTATCATGGTCGCCGCTCACCGCGGCCGCGCGTCAGCCGCTCCCGACGCGATTTGTCACGATCCATGGGCCCTTCGCCTCGCCGGTCCGGAGGGAGAGGCGCTGTCTCTTCGGTGGGACGCGCACTCTCCGTCGATGGTGCTGTGGATGGCGCTGCGGACCCGGTATCTGGATGACTGCGTGACGCGAGCGCTCGATCGAGGCGTTCGGCAGGTCGTGGTTCTCGGAGCGGGGCTCGATACCCGGGCGGCCAGGCTCGCGCGGGACGGCGTTCGGTTCTTCGAGGTCGACCAGCCGGCCAGTCAGTCCGACAAACGTGAGCGACTTTCGAGATTTGATGACTATCCGATGGATGCAGCGGCGTTTGTGCCATGCGACTTCGAGCAGGATGACTTCGTGGAGCTCCTCGAAACTGCCGGGCTCGACCGAGGAGCCCCGGCCTGCTTCGTGTGGGAGGGCGTGATCTACTACCTCCTCGAGGCAGCTGCCCGGTCGACGCTCGAACGCCTTGCCTCCGAATTCGATCCCCGGTCGCTCGTGGTGTTCGACTACCTCAACACCAAGATGGCCAGGTCGAGCCCGCGTCTTCGCGAGGAGGATCGAGGAATGAAAGGCATCATCGAGGAGCTCGGCGAGCCCATGCAGTTCGGCATCGACGACCCCACGCCCTTGATGGCCGAGTGCGGCTACCGCTTCCTACGGACAGTGTCCTTCGACGAGCTCGCCCTGGAGTACACCGGGACCTACGCACGTGAGCGCTTCTTTCGCTTCCAAGCCATTGCGCTGGCGAGCACGAGTGAAGAGCTGTCGCTGTGGTAGAAGCCCGGAAAATCGACGGGCGGACGGTTACATTCCGGTACGAAGCGGGCAGGGCGCCCGCGTTGGTTTGTGTCCACGGCTCTGCCGACAATCATCATGCCTACGACCCGCTCCTCGACGCGCTTCCGGATCGAGCACGGTACGCGATCAACCTGCCGGGACGCGCGGGAACCGAAGGTCCTGCCCTCGGTACCGTGGCCGAGATGGAGGCGTTCCTCTCACGTTTCATCGAATCGGAGGTGGAGGGCGACTACCTGGTGGTCGGGCACTCGCTCGGTGGAGGCGTCGCGATCGAGCACGCCCTGGCATCTCCCTCGGAGCGGCTCAAGGGCATCGTACTGCTTGCCACCGGCGCGCGCCTACGCGTGCACCCGATGATCCTTCAGCTCTTCGAGCAAGTTGCGACGTCCGGCGAAATGCCGCCTCTCCCCCCGGGCCTCTACGAGCCAGGCACGGACCCGGAGCTAATCGCCCAAGCGTCCAAGGACCGCGAGCTCACCCCAATTGAGACGGGGGCGCTAGACTGGCGCGCCGCCGACCGCTTCGATCGGATGCAGGACCTGAGGGGCATTCAGGTTCCCGCCCTGATCGTCGCAGGCACGAATGATGCGCTGACCCCGACGAAGTACGCTCAATACCTGGCCGCCACCATCCCGGACAGCGAGCTTCGAGTGATCGAAGGCGCCGGCCACATGCTCGTCATGGAGCGCACCGCCGAAGTCTCAAAAGCGATCGAAGAGTTCAGGTTTCGACCGTAACCGGGTGTTCGTCGAGAGGCGTCTTGCCAGGCGTTCGAGCACGGGGTTAGCATCGCGGCTCCACAGCAATACCCAAGAGGAGGTCTGTCATGGGAGTATCCGCCCTCGCCATGAACGGAGATCTGAAAACGATCTCTGACGAAACGATCGCCGAGCTCGAGACCGCGCTTCGAGGCCAGCTGCTCTTGCCTCAATCGGAGGGCTACGACGAAGCCCGCACGATATGGAACGCGATGATCGACCGGCGCCCTGCGCTCATTGCGCGTTGCGCCGGTGCTGCCGACGTGATTCGCGCGGTGAAATTCGCCGCGGACAACGAGCTGCTGGTTGCAGTTCGGGGTGCCGGTCACAACATTGCCGGCAAGGGAGTGCACGACGATGCATTCCTGATCGATCTATCTGGCTTGCGTTCCGTACACGTCGACGCGGAACGCCGGGTCGCTCGAGTGGAGCCTGGCGCAACCCTTGGGGACTTGGACGACGAAACTCAAGTCTACGGGCTCGCCACGTCGGTGGGCATCAACTCGACGACTGGCATCGCCGGGCTCACGTTGGGCGGAGGCTTTGGCTGGCTCAGCCGTAAGTACGGGCTCACGATCGACAATCTTCGCTCAGCCGATGTGGTCACCGCCGAGGGCCAGCTGCTCATGGCAAGTGAAAGCGAGCATCCGGACCTGTTCTGGGGCATCCGCGGGGGCGGAGGCAACTTCGGGGTGGTGACTTCGTTTGAGCTCGACGTGCATCCGGTGGGCCCCGAAGTATTGTCGGGGCTCGTCGTGCACCCTTTCTCGGCAGCTCCAGATGTCATGCGCTTCTACCGGGAGTTCGCGTCTGACCTCCCGGAGGACCTCAACGTGTGGATCGTGTTGCGTAAGGCTCCCCCACTTCCGTTCTTGCCCGAGGAGGTGCATGGAACCGAGATTGTCATCCTCGCGGCCTTTTATGCAGGGGACATGGTGGACGGCGAGCGCGCGGTGAAGCCGCTGCGCGAGTTTGGCAATCCCATCGCCGATGTGATCGGGCCTCACCCGTTTACCGGATGGCAGACCGCATTCGATCCCTTGCTGACACCGGGAGCGCGCAACTACTGGAAGTCCCACAACTTCACCGAGCTGCCCGACGGCCTCATCGACGCGGCGCTCGACTACGCGGGTCGCCTGCCTTCCGATCAGACCGAAATCTTCTTTGGACGCCTCGGTGGCGCGGTCAACGATGTCGCGCCCGACGCCACCGCCTATCCGCACCGTGACGCGGAGTATGTGATGAACGTGCATGCGCGCTGGGACACGGCCGCGGAAGACGGGAAGTGCGTGGCGTGGGCTCGCGAGTACTTCGATGCGAGCGCGCCGTACGCCACCGGTGGGGTCTACGTGAATTTCGTGCCCGACGGCGAAAGCCCGCTGGCCGAGGCCTACGGGCCCAACTACGAGCGCCTCGTGAAGCTCAAGCGTAAGTACGACCCGAACAACCTGTTTCGGCTCAACCAGAACATCACGCCTTAGCGGACGAGGCGCCGCCGTAGCGCGCGGACTGCGTGCCACAGAAAAAACACGATCGCCATGGCCAACCCAGCCACGACCGAGAGCAACACCGGGTTTGGATTGTTGCGAATCGTATAGAACACGACCTCTCTTCTCTGGTCGTAGCCGTCGGGGACGGGCAGCACCTGCTGGTTACGCGCGTAGATCCGGTAGTCCTCCATCATTTCCGCGAATAAGTCGGGTAGCGCCTCTTTCAAGTCGGTGGTCTCGCCGGGGTCTTTCAGGAAATTGAAGAGATGCCATGCGTCGTCGCCCACCGGACCTCGGTCCTTGACGATCTTGTAGTCGCCCTTGAACAGGGCAGCGTTCCCGCCCAGCTCGTATCCAATCGCCTCGTCCGGGCCATGGGCTCTCTCGGCGTTGCCGGTCAGCAGCGGTACCAGGCTCTTTCCGCTGATGGGGTGCACCTCCCGGCCGGCATAGCTGCCGCGGGGCGGTTTCACGTTTGCGATCTCGAGAATCGTCGGCGCAAGATCCGTGACGTACGTGAAGGCGCTCGAAACGCTTCCCGCCGAAGCCACCATGTTTCCCGCGATGATCATGGGAACCCGCATGCCCCCTTCGTGAGCGAAGAATTTGTAGTAGGCCAATGGTGAGGCGGCCGCGCTCCCAAAGCTCGGGCCTATGTCGACGAAGCTTCCGCGGGTGCCGAGAGTTTCATAGTCCAGGTTGTAGTCGTGGGTTGCGAACCACATCCGAAGGTACACGCCCCGCAAGCCGGTCACGGCCTCGCTTCCCTCGGGGCCGTTGTCAGACGTGAAAATGAACACGGTGTTGTCGTACTGGCCTGTCTCTTTGAGGTACGTGACGAGTCGACCGATGTGGTGGTCCATCGCGTCGATCATGCCTGCGTAGACAGCCATCTCCTTGGACTTGTACTTCCGTTCTTCGTCCGTGAGCGCGTCCCAGTCGGCCGTGCTCGACACCGTCGCCAATGCTGTGTCGGAGGGCACCAGGCCGAGGGCTTTGACGCTTGCAAGGCGGCGCTCCCTGAGGGCGGTCCAGCCCTCGTCGTACTTTCCCAGGTACTTCTCGGTGTACTCCGCGGGGGCCTGCACCGGAATGTGCACCGCTTGAAAAGGGACGTACGAAAAGAAGGGCTTGTCGTCGGTCCGGTTGGATTCGATGAACTCGATGGTCTTATCGATGAAAAATTTCGAGGAATAGAAGTCCTCCGGCAGGTCGATCTCTTTTCCGTCGCCGAACCAATTCGCCTTCTTGTACATCGGCAGGTACGGCTTTTGGTCCCAGTTGTCCGCGCCGGTGTCCGCCATCGCGATCGTGCGCTCGAAGCCACGGCGACTAGGCAGTAGATCCGGCGCCTTCCCGAGATGCCACTTGCCGGCCATGTAGGTGTGGTACCCCGCATCCTTTAGTAGGGTCGCGATCGTGACGACGTTGTGATTGAGGGTGCCTCGGTAGTTCGCATGCTCCGCCTGAACCGGCGGAATCGATTCCGGGATATTGGGCACGCCGTTGAGGTGACTGTCCACGCCAGTCAGCAGCATGCCTCGCGTCGGCGCACAGCTCGCGGCCATGTGGTGATTGCTGAACGTGACGCCCTGGGCCGCTAGCGCGCTGATGGAGGGCGTCGAGATCTCGCTCCCGTAGGGTGCCGTGTCGCTGAAGCCGAGGTCGTCAGCGAGAATGAGCACGATGTTGGGCGGCTCGGCATGTGCGCTGCCCGCGACCGAGGAAGCGAAAAGCATGGACCCCATCAGAGCGGCGAACAGCCCGCGGTGGTGCATTGTGTCGGCCTGCTCAGGATTCATCGGGCAGGGCTCTTCTATCACACGACGGAGGACCTCGAGATCACTAGTGACGGTGTCAGCGTCAATGCACCTGATCGGCAACTCCTTCGGCCGGCGGCCGATACCCCTGGCATGCAATCATCTGCCGCACTAGGTTGCCTTCCGTTCATGAGCGATATCGACTTGGCTTTGCGGGAGCGGTTCGGGCTCCCGGCTTTTCATCCTTGGCAGCGGGAGGCGATCGACGAGTTGCTCGAGGGGCGGCAAAAGGTCGTGGTCATCGCGCCGACAGGTGGGGGAAAATCGCTTTGCTACCAGCTTCCGGCGGCGGTGCTCGAGGGCACGTCAATCGTGATTTCGCCGCTCATCGCTCTCATGGAAGATCAGGTGCGCGCCCTGACCCAGCGTGGGGTCGCCGCAACGTATCTGGCATCGACGCTTGGCCCTGAGGAGCTGAAGCGGCGCGAGGGCGAGATTTTCGAAGACCGCTACCAACTCGTGTACGTGGCGCCCGAGCGCCTCGAGTCGCCTTGGCTGGTCGAGAGGCTTGCGGGGCTCCAGCCACCGCTGCTCGCCATCGACGAAGCGCATTGCATCTCGCAATGGGGACACGACTTCCGGCCATCCTATCTGCGTCTCGGTGAAGTCATCGAGCGCATGCAGCCACCGCGCGTCATTGCATGCACGGCGACCGCGACACCGATCGTGCGGCGTGAGATTCAGGAGCGGCTCGGTCTCGGCTCGGACCGGAGCGCGGTCATCCTTCGCGGGTTCTCGCGGCCGAATCTCCATCTGGCGGTCGTGGAGAGCGACAGCTCGACCGAGCGGCGCAAGTTGATGCTCGGTGCGCTCCGGAGCGCGCTCGGCGGGCCCGAGAGCCCCCAGGGAGGCGCGATCGTGTACGCGGCGACACGGCGCAACACCGAGAAGCTCGCGGATGTGCTGGCCAAGGAAGGTTGGCGCGTCGCCGCATACCACGCCGGGCTTTCCGCTCCCGTGCGCGAGGAGGTCAACAGGCGTTTCGCCGATCGGTCTCTCGACGTGGTGGTCGCGACCAACGCCTTCGGAATGGGCATCGACCGGGCGGACATTCGTACGGTCGTGCACGCTCAGGCGCCCGGGTCGGTCGAGGCCTACTACCAAGAGGTCGGTCGCGCCGGGCGTGACGGGCAGCCCGCCCACGGTCTCCTTCTGACGAGCTCGGGCGACTTGGGACTTCGTCGCCGCTTGATCGGGTTCAGCGGCGGCCGCGACCCGGGCAGCGTCCCGGATTCAGAGCACGTGCAGCAGCAGTGGCGTCTGTTTCTCGACCTGATGCGGTACGTCGAGGCGGGAAGCTGCCGGCACGACTTCATCCTCCGCTACTTCGGCGACGAGCAGGAAACGCTCGGCGGATGCGGTCACTGCGATGTGTGCGAGCGGCTCGAGGACCGAGGCGAGGAGGGCGCGGCGCGGTGCGCGTCCGAAGACGAGGCGCTGACGGTGCGCAAGGCCCTTGCCGGAGTTGCGCGCAACCAGGGGCGCGCGGGCCTGACCGCCGTCTCCGAGATGCTTCACGGGACCGACAACGAACGCCTTCGCCGCCTGGGATTGACCGATCTCACCACGCACGGCTTGCTCAAAGATCACCCGAAGGCGTGGGTGCTCGCGCTCCTCAGGCGGTTGATCACGGCAGGCTTGGTCGACCTCACCACCAGCGAGTTCCCGATTCCGTATCTGACGCCCCTAGGGATCGCCACCATGAAGGACGAAGAGCCGGTTCGTGTCCTCGTTCCATCCCCGGATGCGGGCCGCGCGAAGACGGCCAAGAAAGAGCGACGACGCTCCGAACGAGCGCTTCCGGACAATGTAGATCCGTCACTCTTCGAACGCCTACGCTCCACCAGGCTCGATATTGCGCGCGCCAAGGGCGTCCCGGCATACGTCATTTGCCACGACCGAACTCTTCTCGAGATCGCCGCCTACAAACCGACGTCGATCGAGGCGCTCGCCGACATCTTTGGGATGGGTCCGGCTCGCATCGAAAATTACGGAGAGCCGTTCTTGGAAACGGTGAACGCCCACGCACCGTAGCCGACGACCTCGTCACGTCCGCCCGCGGTGTCACCCGAGCTTCGTAGATCCAGTGTGCTGGCGACGAGGGAGTGTCGCCGGGCAGCTCCCAACAGACCCTGCACCCCGATGCGGCCACAGGCGCCCTCGTGTTCGATGCGCTCTGGCTCCAAGGCCTCGATGGACCGGGCGGTAGCCGCGTCGATGCGTTTCGCCGTATCGTAGTCGTAGTAGTGACTCAAGTCCGAGCTGATCACTACAACGGTTTCATCTCCGCCCCACAGGGTTTCCAAGGCTTCCGCGACGTGTTGGGGCGATGCCCGTCCGATGGCAATTGGCATGACCGTGAACACCCCGAGCACCTCTTGGAGAAACGGGAGCTGAACCTCGAGGGCGTGCTCCCAGTGGTGCGCGTCGTCGAGGATGTCCACGAAGGGTAGATCGAGTAGCAGGCGACGCGCGCTTTCGTCGATCTGCACGCGGCCCAAAGGGGTTTCGAAGGCCGTGTTGCTGGGCACCGCTAGACCATCGAACGGGACGTGATGGCTCGGGCCGGCGAGCACGACCCGCTGGACAACCCCGCGCGACGGTTCGAGGAGGACGAATGCATTTGCGGCGACCGGACCCGAGTACATGTAACCCGCGTGCGGTACGATCAGCGCTTTGGGCCACGGGTCCTTTGGCGCACAACCCTCGCGTGCCTTCCCGAGATACTCCCCAACCACCTCACGTAGCGCATGCGCGTCTGCCGGATAGAAGGAGCCTGCTACCGCCGGTGGTCGAACCGTCACCACCTCGTGACTCTGAGCACGACTCGGAACTTGTCAATGTCGGGTGATCCAGGTTGTCACCTGAGCAACTCGTGCGCATTGTGCGGGTGATGGCCCCGACTCCGATATCGACGGTGCAAACCGAGTATTGGAGCGAGCTAGACGACGGAAGGGTCGTCTGCGAGCTCTGTCCGCGGGCTTGCAAGCTCAACGAGGGGCAGCGTGGCCTCTGTTTTGTGCGCGGCCGCGAAAACGGTGGGATCGTGCTTACCACCTACGGTCGTTCCAGCGGCTTCGCTGTGGATCCGATCGAGAAGAAGCCTCTCAACCACTTCCTCCCCGGGACACCGGTCTTCTCGTTCGGAACGGCTGGCTGCAACTTGACCTGCAAGTTCTGCCAGAACTGGGACATC
>CALJYC010000389.1 GCA_937984275.1 uncultured bacterium
TTCGATCATGCGGTCGAGGTTGCCGTCCCACTGCCCGTGCACGAACGCGTCGGTGAAAACCTGGTGGTAGACGTACCGAAGATTGTCTGCCGCGGTGACGTCCCTAGGGTCGTCGCTGAGCTCACCGTTGCGCGACGGTACCCAATCGATGACCGACAACACAAAACCCACGTTCGCAGCGACCCCGTCCCCGTCGGCATCGACGGTATCGTTGGCCTTGATCGCATCATAGAGGGCGACGTGCGCCGCCGCATAGCGTTCCACCGTGTCCAGCAGTGCCCGCATCGCGTCTTCGTCGAGCAAATCGAACACACCACCCCGACCCGGCGGGTAGCTTCCGATGCCATAGGCGGAAAGAAGGTAGTTGATCGGCTCGTTCAAAGTCACCCACTCGTCGACACGGTCGCCGTACTCCCGCGCCATCAGAGCACCGAGCTCGGCAATCTCTTCGATGATCGCTTGGGCGCCAGCTTCGTCGTTCCAGCCACAGAGGTCGGTGTCCGATGGCGCACAAGTTTCCTCGGGGTCTCGCCTAGGGTCATCGACCCAAACCGGGCTCGAGAAGTGGTGAATCGTGATCATCGGCTTGATGCCCGCCGCTGCCAGCGCGTCGATCACACCGTCGTAGTGGGCGACGGCCGATTGGTTGATGTTGTCGCGGGTCGGCTCGAGTCGGGCCCAGTTCACGTTGAATCGATACGCATCTAGATTCGTGTCGGCCGCGAGCACCACGTCATCCAAGGCGAGCTCGTAGCCTCGCACCGCATCCCCGACGAACGCTTCTCCCATGCCCAAGCCATCCGGCGCAGGCTTGGTCCATAGGTGCCAATCTAGCTCGGGAACGGACTCCTCGATCTGCGCGGCGGCTGTGGCAGCCCCGAACGTGAAGCTACCTTTCCCTTGATCGCCGGCGACGGAGCCTTCCGGAGGAAACGAAATCCCGTCCACGGTGCCGCTGTTAGTGCCACCGCATGCGACTACGCCAAGGAAAATGAAGGAAAGGAGTGTTGAACGCATAGCGGAAACCCTATACGCGCAACCCGCGTCTCATGCCATACCGCGCGCCACGCGCGCGAGCTCGGTTCGGATTCTGGGGCTCGGCCGGCGCCTCGGCCGCCCTCCGTTTTACGAGCATGTGGGTCACAACGTCTGATGGCCGAGCACGACCTTGACCTGCGGGTAGCGTTCCATGAACGCGCGAATTCTGTCGAGCGATACTTGAGCCTGCTCGGTGGTTTCGGGCGTCGCGCCACTCGGGCCGACCCCGTGTTCGAGTCCCCAGCGCATATGGCAAGCGTCGCCCGTCAGCAGAACCGGACCTTCGTGTCCATTGACGAGGTAGCTGACGTGGCCGGTGGTGTGGCCCGGCGTGGAGATCGCCCAGAAGGACCCGTCCCGGTAGAGATCAATGGCTCGACCGAGTGGCTCGAGCGTCACCGCGTTGGCGAAGTCGAGCTCGCGGAGGACTCGGGCGTCATCGACCAGGCCGTGGTTGAGTCGGTGGCCAAGGTCATCGAGCTCCGCTGCACCGGTATAGAGCGGAAGTGACTGGTCAAACGTTGGCAGCGCCGTGGCATGGTCCGAATGGAGGTGCGTGAAGTAGATCGCACTCACCTCCGCGTTGGCGTTTCGAAGTTGCGTGTGCACGCCTTGGCCGGGCCGTTGCGAAAAGCTCAATCCCAACAAACCCATGACGAGCCGACCGACGCCGCGCATGTGTCCCAAAGGTTGTGTCGCGTAGATGTCGTCCAACCCGGTATCGATCAACACGTCGCCTCGTTGTTCGTGGCGGACGAGATGAGCGAACACGCGGAGCGGTGATCCGTCGTCCTCGAAAGCATCCATGGCCGGGTGGTCGCCGCTGAGAAGCAGCTCCTTGGGAAAGTGCACAATCCCGGTGTCCAGCGTCTCCACACGAATCGGGCGTGGATTCGCAAAGACGTCGCCCCAGGTCGACGCGTGCGCCCTACCGAAGGAAGTGGCGCGTCGGGACGGGCCGGGCGGTTGGAATGCCAATGCGCCAGTGGTCAGTAGTACGGCTGTCGCCAGGACAACGAGCGCGATGAGTCGGTATTTCGTCATAGTTTGCCTCCTGGCAGCATGATGGGTCCCGACCAGTCATATGTCTCATGCATAGATAGTATCTTTATTATCCAAATATGATATCAATATACGTGCATGCCAAGCCTTGAATCGATCGATCTGGACCGAGTCCTTGCGCTGCATTGGCTGCTCGAAGAGGCGCACGTCAGCCGTGCAGCCCGCCGGATGAGCACGAGCCAACCGGCGATGAGCCGGACGCTCAGCGCGCTGCGTGATCTGTTCGGCGATCCGCTCTTGGTGCGGAGCGGGCGAGGCATGGTGCGAACGCCGTTCGCCGAGTCGTTGCGTCCTCGGCTTTCTGTCGCAATCGCTGATTTGCGTGGGGTTCTGCGCGACCCGGAACCGTTCTCGCCCCAGACCGCGACCGGCGCCCTTCGCGTAGCGATCACGGACTACGCAGCGACGCTTGTCGTTGCTGCATGGAATGCGTGCGTGCGTCCTGAGGCTCCGCTGCTCGACCTAGAGCTTGTGCCTTTCGGGCCCACGACCGCAGAGGACGCCATTCGCGGCGAGCTCGATCTTGCCATTGCCGGCGCGGATGTGCCTGGCATCGACGATCGCTACGTGATGAAGCCCTTTCTAACGGAAACATTCGTCAGCGTGGTTCGGTGTGGCCACCCGTTGTCGCGTCGCACAGTGTCACTGTCCCGCTTTGCGGCGCTCGATCACGTGCTCGTCATGACGGGCAGCGGACAAGTCTCCTCCGTGGACCGCAAGCTCGAGTCGCACGGATTGGCGCGCCGCATCGCGCTTCGAGTTCCAAGCTTTTGGACGGCGCTGCATGCGGTGCGCGACAGCGATGCGGTGACCACGTTACCGAAACGTTTTGTCGACCTCGCCGGGTCCAACGTCACCGAGCTTCGACTCGCCGAGCAGATCCCCGGATTCTCCCTCGACCTAGTGTGGCACCCGAGAAACACGACGAGCCCACGGCACCGCTTCGTGAGGGAGGCGTTGCTTCGATGGCCCGATCGGGCGATGTCGAAAACGAGTCTCCGATAAGGTGCTGAGAAACCTTCCCAGGTTGGGTTGTTTGTGTTGTTTCGAGTTGGTATTGGCACCTGGTGATCACCTCAATCGACCACATCCACATTCACGCCGCCGATCCGTGGGCGACGATTGGGTTCTACGAATCTTGCCTCGGGGCCGAGCGTCTCGGGTCCATCCCTTCTGGTGAGGGTGGTGAGAACCACGGCGTGCTGCTCGGCGGACAACTCTTGGTCATCAGCGAGTTTCCGCCGGGGATGACCCCAGCGGCGCCGCCCGAAGCGGGTGACGGAGCCCTTCGTGCCGGGTTTGGCGTGGCGCACTTCGGTCTTCAAACGACCGACCTCGATGGCGTGCTGGCGCGCCTTCGCGACGCCGGCGCGCACGTCCACGCGGATGCGCGTCACGTCGGCTCAATCCGCTACGCCTACGCGACTGCGCCCGACGGCGTGGTCATCGAGCTGGTGGAGCTCCACCTCCCCGCGCATCTCGCGCCGTTGTTGCCGCTGCTCAACGGCGTGAACCGAGCGATCCACCTCACGCGACGGGCCCTGGCGAAGCAACTCTTCAAGTAGCAGTCGTGCAAGCAAGCCATTGGGAGAAGATGCGACCTTAGCCTGGCCCAGTGGAGGTGTGTCCCGCTAGGCCGCGGCAGCGTTCACGTGGTCGCAGGCGGCGAGCAACTCAGGAACGAAATTGGTTTGCTTGTTCGCGCAAGCAAAATGATCGCCGTCGACCTCGAACTGCTTGGCATCCGGGATCGCCGCTGCAAGCGCGAGTTGGCGGCGGGTGGGCACGATCTTATCCCGCGTGGTGACGACGACCGCGGTCGGCACCGCGATGTTCGAAGCCCAGTTGCGGGACGAGAAACGAAGGACGGCGCGCGTCGCCTGTGCGAGCGCAGCGGGATCGGAGCCTGACATTTCCTTGCGCACGTAGTCTCTGATCTTCGGCGCCCGAATGTCTCTGACCATCCCTTCGATGATCTGGCCGAGCACGAGCTTGGGCGCCATCCGAGCGCCAACGACCGCGCCCGGCAGGATCGCTCGCGTAAGGACCGGGTATCGCTGCGGTGTGAAGTGCCTCGCTGTCGCGCAGAGTACCAATCCACGCACGCGCTCGGGGTGCCGGCTCCAACAGAGCTTGGCGATTGGACCCCCCATCGAATAACCGACCGCGATGAACTCCTCGATCCCGAGCGCGTCGGCCACCGCAACGACATCGTCCGCGCAATCCTTCAATCGAAACCGACGCGTGCGGATTCCTCGACCGTGGCCGCGGTGATCGACCGCAACGACATGGTATCGTTCGGCGAGGTCGGAAAAAGCGGTGAACCAATTCAGCGGGCCCGTTGCGCCAAGGCCGTGGAGCAACATCAGCGTGGGAGCTCCGTTCGGACCCTCGAGCTCGACGACCCGGATGCGACCCCGGCCTTCCAACTCCAAAAAGCGTTCTTCCCCGCCCGGTCTTCGACCAATTCCGGTCCGGGTCTGACCTGCCTGCGGTTCTCGTGTCACGGCTTCACAGCGTGTGTGCAGCACTCGCCGAACGCAAGCCGCGCGAGCGGTGGTTTGATGAGAACTACGCGCTGAAATCTCAACCCGGCGCCGACTTCGATCGGACCCTTGTGTCCGTGACGGATCATCCAATTTGTAATATGAACGGCCGGCGAAGAGGGATGACATGAGTATTTCAGAGGCAGCTGGCAGGCTGCAAATGGTCGGGCAGGCCAGCGAGCGCGTGGCCTCTCGAAGCACGCTCAAGGTCTTTTGGACCTGTACCGCCCTCGTCTGGGGTGGGGTGGGTGTCTGTGCGGTCCTGTTCTTCGTGGGGGTCCTGGATTTCGTCACGAGCGCCAAGATCG
>CALJYC010000390.1 GCA_937984275.1 uncultured bacterium
GAGGTTGCAGTCAATTGGTGCGCGGAGCTCGGCACGGTGTTGGCCAACGAAGAGGTCATCAACGGTCTGAGTGAACGGGGAGGGCATCCTGTCGAGCGGGTTCCGCTTCGGCAGTGGGTGCTGAAGATCACCGCCTATGCAGACAGGCTCCTCGCGGACCTCGAAGGGGTCGAGTGGCCGAACAGCACTCGCATCATGCAGCAGGAATGGATCGGCCGCTCCGAGGGCGCCGAGGTGAAGTTCGACGTCGCCGGGCGCGACGCGAACATCGTGGTCTTCACGACGCGGCCCGACACGCTGTTTGGCGCAACGTTCATGGTACTCGCGCCAGAGCATCCTCTTGTAGAGGTGCTGACCACCGACGACCGACGCGACGAAGTCACGGCCTACGTCGAGCAAGCCAAGAACAAGAGTGAGCGCGACCGGCAGGCCAGCAAAGACAAGACCGGCGTCTTCACCGGTGGCCTCGCGATCAACCCGGTCAATGGCGCTGAGGTTCCGATCTACATTGCGGACTATGTGCTGTGGGGATACGGCACCGGCGCGATCATGGCCGTGCCTGCGCACGACGAGCGGGACTTCGAGTTCGCGACGGCGCATGGGATTCCAATCATCGAGGTCGTGAGCAAGACGGGTACGCCCGCCGAGGCTCCGTTGAAGGAAGCGATGGTCGAGCAGGGCGTTGCGGTGAACTCGGGGAAGTACGACGGCCTAGAGACGGCGGAGTTCAAGAAGCGAGTCGCCGCTGATCTCGAGTCGAAGGGCCAAGGGCGTGCGCGAGTCGAGTACAAGCTGCGCGATTGGGTGTTTTCTAGGCAGCGATACTGGGGTGAGCCCATTCCAATCTACTTCCCCGTGGAGAGCGAGGGCGACCCGCGCGCAGGCGCCCACTATACGATTCGATACGACCAGGCGATTGCGGTCGAAGAAAGCGAGCTGCCGCTTCGACTCCCTGAGCTCGAGGATTACAAGCCAGGCGCCGATCCGGCTGGGGTTTTGGCGCGGGCGGAGGACTGGCGCTTCTTCCAGAAAGACGGTCAGTGGTTCGCGCGCGAGACCAACACGATGCCCCAGTGGGCGGGATCCTGTTGGTACTATCTCCGCTTCATCGACCCCGGCAACGTCGCGGCGTTATGCTCGCCCGACCTCGCCAAAGAATGGCTTCCCGTCGATCTCTACGTGGGCGGCGCCGAGCACGCCGTCTTGCACCTCTTGTATGCGCGCTTCTGGCATAAGGTCCTCTATGACGAGGGGGCTGTCCCGACCAAGGAACCCTTCAAGAAGCTCGTCCACCAAGGGATGATCCTCGGGGAGGGCGGGCAGAAGATGAGCAAGTCGCGCGGCAATGTCGTGAACCCCGACGACATCGTGTCTGAGTTCGGCGCCGACTCGATGCGCATCTACGAGATGTTCATGGGCCCGCTCGAAGCGACGAAGCCCTGGAGCACGAGCTCGATTGCGGGCGTTCGCCGCTTCCTCGACCGTGTGTTTGCCGTGACGCTGCGCGCGGATGCCGCCGCCAATCCGGATGACGCGCTCACGCGCTTGGTGCACCAAACGATTCGCAAAGTCACCGAAGACATCGAGGCCATGCGATTCAACACCGCGATCAGCGCAATGATGGTCCTCACCAACGAGCTGATGAAGCTCGAAGCGGTGCCGACGGTAGCCCTCGACGTCCTCGCCAAGCTCCTCCACCCCTTCGCTCCCCACCTAGGCGAGGAAGTCTGGGAGATGCTCGGCCACGCCCCCAGCATCCAGAACGAATCGTGGCCCACCTACGATCCGGCCGTGTGCGAAGAAGATGAAGTCGAAGTCCCCGTCCAAATCAACGGCAAGGTCCGAGCAAGGATCACTCTCCCCCAAAACGCCACCGAAGCCCAAGCCCTAGCCGCCGCCAAAGCACTCCCCAGCCTAGCTGCCCACCTAGAAGGCAAACCCCTCCGCAAAACAATCTGGGTCCCCAACAAAATCCTAAACCTCATCGTCTAACAGGGACACTCTCCACCCCTCTAACCCCCCGAATTCACCCAACTCCCCAGCCAAAAATCGCAGCGACCCGTCCTGAGCGGGTCAGCCGGCGGCGCGGGATCGGTTCGGGCGAGTCGGAGCGCCTCCGCGCGGGGAGACAGGGTCCTTCTTCCGCACCTCGTCCCAATCGTCTCGCTCGCGGCAGTCGGCGATCCAATCGCGATAGGCCGCAGCTTGTGCGGCTGGGTCGACTCCAAGGCGTCGGTACCACTCACTCGGCGACCACAGGTTCGCGAGGGCTTTGGCAGGACACGTCAGACCGGAGTGAATGCGGTGGGTGGACCACCGGTAGTCGTTGCCATCCTCAACGAGGTGCGCGCGAACGGGATTGAGGTCGATGTATGCGGTTGCGATGGCGAGGTGTCTCTCAGAGTTCATGGGCTTGGAGTAGTAGCGTTGCTCGAATAGCTTGCCCGTCGTTCCGTAGCGCTTGTTCCGCACTTGCGCGTACCGCTGCGCGACCCGTTTTACGAACGCTCCAAGAGCCATCTCATGGAAGGGCGTGAGCAAAAGGTGAACGTGATTGGGCATCAGACACAGGGCGTGTATGCCCACCGCCGAGTTCAACAAATGACTGCCCATCAACCTCACGAAGTAGAGATAGTCGCGCGGATACGAGAACAGTCGGCGTCGATTGTTGCCCCGCAGCACGATGTGATGCGGCACTCCTACTAAAACTTGGCGGGGGGCTCTTGGCATGCCCCGTGTATCGGTCGCGGGTCGCCGCGGATTCCTCAACTCGATGTCGCTGCGATCCTTGCGGGAGATGCCCCGTGGTTTCGGGAAGTTAGGGGGGTGGAGAGTGTCCCCCTTTAGCGGGCGGCGCCTCGTTTTAGTTCGGTTAGGACTAGTTTGGCTACCGATTTTAGTGTTTCGAAGACGCCTTCGCCGGTTGTGGCTACTGCGTTGAAGTCGGGGACGTCGCCGGTGTTGAGCAGTTGGCGGAGCTCTTCGGTCGGCGAGATGTTGGGCATGTCTCGCTTGTTGTACTGGATGACGTACGGGATGGTGTCGAGGTTGTAGCCCTGTTCGGCGAGGTTGGTGCGAAGGTTGTCCATCGACTCGGTGTTGGCCTCGGAACGGAGCATCTGCGAATCCGCCACGAAGACGACGCCATCGACGCCCTTCAAAATCAGCTTACGGCTTGCGTCGTAGAAGACCTGGCCGGGGACCGTGTAAAGATGGAAGCGCGTCTTGAAGCCACGGATCTCGCCGATCTCGAGCGGCAGGAAATCGAAGAACAGCGTTCGCTCGGTTTCGGTTGCGAGCGAGATCATCTTGCCTTTCGCATCCGGGTTGGTGCGATTGTAGATGTACTGCAGGTTGGTCGTTTTACCGCACAGACCCGGACCGTAGTAGACGATCTTGCAGTTGATCTCGCGCGACAAGTAGTTGATGAAAGACATCCCCCTAAGCCTCTCCTAGTCAATCATTGAACAAGTTGTCGATGTCGTCATCAGTTATTTCGGAGAATGGTGAATTCCGAAAAGGATCCTGAGCCTTGGCCATTACCATCTCGAAGATTCGCGTCAGGTTCTCGGTTGCCCGCTTCACGCGCAAGCGGACCAGGCCCAAGCTTGTCCGATTATCGAAGATGACCACAAGAATCACGCGGCCGCTGACCACTTGAATGTGAACGTTCTGCCGAACCCCTTCGTGGTATTGGGTCGCGAACTCCTGCTCCCGCAGCAGCTGCGCGATGCCTCCCGTCGCTGCAATGGTACCCGCTGTGAGCGAGGCTAGGGAAGTCGTATCGATGTCCCCCGTGTCTCCGGATGCGCTGATGAGCTGGCCGTTCTTGTCGACGACGAACACCACGCGCGCGTTTGCATCCTGGACCAGCCTGTTGGTCACGGCCTGGACCTGGGCAAACTCCTCCTCGTACATCACCATCTGGGGGCTTGCCATGTTCTGAGCCGTGCTCCTTCGCCTTCTTCAGTGCTATGAGTTCCTAGCAGAGCGATAGTCGCCGGTAAAGAATTCCGGCCCCACCACTTCCAGCATAACAAGCCGTCACTATAGGCAAAAACGATGCTTCGTTTAGTCCTCCGCTCGATCAGGAATCTGCTGTGCGTCCCGTTCCTACCAATCTGGGCGATCGCCCGCTGGCTATCGCGACCCAAGGGTCGATGGATCGTCGTCCGCCTCAAACCACGGCTCGTAGAGGCTCGTCAGCCGCTCCCCTGGTTGCGCCGGCTTCTCGACGCCGGCTCCCTGCGGCGCACTTCGTCGCTGGCCGCCGTTCGCCGTCTTGCTGATTATGCGATCAGCGATTCCCGCGTTGAGGGGGTCGCGTTTGTGTTGCCTCCCCTTCACGCCGGATGGTCGGTCTGCGTCGGGCTCCGCGAGCAGATCCTCCGGCTCAGGGATGAGGGCAAAGCCACTACGGTCCTTCTTCCCCGGGGCGGTGGACATCGGGAGCTATATGTCGCCTCTGCGGCCGAGCGCGTCTATGTCGCGCCGCAGGCGACAATCACGCTGCTCGGCCTTTCCGCGGAGTCGCACTACATCAAGCCGCTTCTCGATCGCATCGGCGTCGAGGTCGAGCCCTTCGCCCGCAAGGACTACAAGACCGCCGCCGAACGCCTGAGCCGCGACTCGATGAGTGAGTACCAGCGCGAGCAGGTTCAGACGCTCATCGATGGGCACACGGATGCATTGCTCGACGCGCTCTCTCAACGCGTCGGCACGACGCCAGCGCAAACGCGCGCACTGTTCGAAGTGGGCGTGTTCCGCGGACAAGACGCGATCGACGCGCGCCTCGCCGATGCGCTCGCATACGAAGACGAGCTCTCGGACAAGCTCGGGGTCGACAAGAAGAAGGGGATCATCGAGGCTGACCGTTACCTCGACTTCAAGGAAGCCAAGCTCTTTCGCCCGTTGCGGCGCCGACCCTACATCGCGGTTGTGGCGATCAAGGGCGCCATCTCGGAATCTGGAGCACCGACGGGCCGACGCGCTTCCATCGTGGCGGCTCTTCGTCACGCCCGCCGCGACCGCCGGGCGCTTGGTGTCTTGCTCTGGGTCGATTCCCCCGGCGGCTCCGCCGAAGCGTCTGACCTGATTCATCGCGAGGTCGTGCGGGTCAAAGAGAAGAAACCGGTGGTCGCCTATTTCGGTGAGGTCGCGGCCAGCGGTGGGTACTACGTCGCCGCCCATGCAAGCGCCATCGTTGCCCAGCCCCTTGGCCTCACGGGTTCGATTGGGGTCGTATCGGCCAGGTTGATGGCGTCGCAGCTTCTGAATCGCGTCGGGATACGTACCGAGGTCCTCCGGACGGGCCCGCACGCCGACCTCTTTTCGCCTCACCGCCCACTCACCGATGACGAGCGCGCGCTCATGAATCGAGAGCTCGACGCATTCTACGATTCTTTCGTTGCACTGGTCGCCGATGGGCGAGGGCGGCCCGTCGAAGATATCGAGCCGCTGGCCCGGGGCCGGGTTTGGCTCGCAGCCGACGCCCACCGGCATGGACTAGTCGACGAGCTCGGCGGAATGGACACGGCGCTCGACCGCCTGAGGGAGAGCATCGACGCACCTCCGCGGCTTCGTGAGCGGCTGCGCCCGATGGTGCTCGCCAGCTATCGCTTGGAGCCCCCGCCCCCGGCAGCCCAGCTCGGCCTAGATGGCTCGGCCTTCCAGGGCCTCCGAGACTTGGCGCTGCTGCTCTCGGAGGGCCCGTCGGTCCTCTACCACGCGATTTCCATCCCCCGGATACGCTGAGCCGCCGAAATTACGCTTTCGTCCAAGGGTCGTTTATCGTGGGAGCGGGGAGGCACTCGATGAAGGCAAAGCAGATAGCGCTGGCCCTGTTGCTTGGGGTCATACTGGGCTGCGGGGGCTCTCAGAAGCCGAAAGCCGGTCCGCTACCGGAGGGAGCGACCTTCTACGGAGTCTGGCAGTCGCCGCAATATGGCAACATGCACCTTTGCCAGAGCGGCAGGCAAGTGATCGGTGACTACGTCAAGCACGAGCGCGCGGGGCGGATCCAGGGGGACGTCGACGGCGATCTGCTGGTCTTCCAATGGGAGGACCGCCGGGAGCTGGTCTCGGGCAAGCCACAAGTCCGCCGCGGCCGAGGCTACTTCCGCATCCAAATCGGCGAAGACGGCGACCAGTACGTCAAGGGTGAGTGGGGCATGGACGACGACGTATCGGGCGGTGGGCCATGGAACGCGGTCAAGCTTCGCCGAGGCCAGCCCGACCGTTGCACAGGCGCGGAGGAGCCAATCTCGCTCGAAGAGAAGCAGCATCCCTGGGACGTCGACGATGAGCCTAGCGGAGACGCACCCGACTGATCCGCCGACTGCCCCGGTGAGGAAGCCCCGCTAAGCCGCCGATTCGGCCGGCGGGCAGAACACGACCGAGCAGCGCTTGCGGCGCTCTGCGCTGAGGCGAGCACACAGCTCAGCGAGGTTGTCGTCGTGGTCTACGACCAAGCCTGCGGTGGCTTCACCAGCTTCGTTGTACGCGCAATCGTCGAGCGCCACCCAGCGGCCCTGCCACGTTTCTTCGCGGCAGATGTCGGCCCATGCCATTGGATCGGGCTCCGCGTCGGTCCGGAAGTTGATGAAGGATTGTCGTCTCTGTTCACTCATGTTGCAGCCTCCGGAGCTTCCTCTGCATCAGCAGCAAATCTCTCGAAGCGGGGCGAGTTTCCATCGCGTTTTGTGTCTGCGCAAGCTGAATTAAGGGTTGTGTTTCAGTGCTTGAGGAGTCAAGGATTAACGTGAAAACATGAGTTAACTCAAATGGTTACAGCGGTGCCGACATGTAGGCTTGCGCCGTTTTCGTGCATGCAGGCCGGATCTTTGCAGTGCGCGTGAGTTGGTTGGCGCGCGATCGGAGCGAGCAGTTAGCCAGCGAGCGCTTCGAGTAAGCGGTCGAGGTCTTCGCGCGTGTGGAGTTCGGTGGCCGCGATCAAGAGGTCTTGGCGCCATTCGTCTCTGAAGCGGCCGAGGTCGATGCCGGCGATGATGTCGCGTTCGAGCAAGCGGCGGACGAGCTCACTTGCGTCGGGGCCGTGGCTGCGGACGACCAGCTCGTTAAACACCGGCGCACGGTATGCAACCTCGAATGCCTCGAGTTTTTCAATGCCCGCTCGAAGATAGTGCACCGCGTTCAGGCAGCGCTGTCCGGCCTGCCGGAAGCCCTGGCGCCCGAGCATGGCGGTGCGCATCGCCATGGCGAGCGCGATCAAGCCGTGGTTGGTGCAGATGTTGGAGGTAGCCTTCTCGCGGCGGATGTGCTGCTCGCGGGTCGACAAGGTGAGGACGTAACCCGGGTAGCCCTCCGAATCGACCGTGCGTCCGGCAAGCCGACCGGGCATTTGCCGGACGAGGGCCTGCGATGCGCCCAGCAGGCCGACCCCTGGTCCTCCGTACTGAGGTGGGACGGCCAGCGCTTGCCCCTCGCCGACGCAGATGTCGGCGCCGCACGCCCCGGGCGCCCGAAGCATCGAGAGCGCGTAGGGCTCAGCGGTTGCAGTTACCAAGAGCGCACCCTGGGTGTCGGCCACGGCCCGCGCCGCATCGAGGTCCTCCACGCAGCCGAAGAAGTTCGGATAACCCACTACGAGCGCGGCGGTCTTGTCGGTTACGAGGCCTTTGGCTGCGTCCCAGTCGGTCCGGCCGTCGGCGCCGATCGGCGCCATGGTGATGGTCGTCTCGGTGTCGAGGCCCTGCACGTAGGTGCGAATGGTCTCGACGTACTCCGGATGCAGGCCGTCGCTCAGCACCACATGCGTGCGCCGCTTGGCGCGACGGGCCATGAGCACGGCCTCCGCGGCCGCACTTGCGCCGTCGTACATCGATGCATTGGCCACGTCGGTGCCGAGGAGCTCACACACGATCGTCTGAAACTCGAAGATCGCTTGGAGCGTCCCTTGCGAGAGCTCCGCCTGGTAGGGCGTGTAGGCGGTGTAGAACTCGCTTCGCTGCAGGAGCTGGTCGACGGCCGGCGGCACGTGATGCCGGTACATCCCTCCACCGAGGAACGACAGCATGTTGGCGCCCTTGCTTGCATTGGCGAGTGCCGAGAGGTGTTGCATCAGCCTCGGCTCGTCGAGTGCTGGCTCGAGGTCGAGGGGCTGGTCCAAGAGATGCGACGCAGGGATCGCTTGGAAGAGGTCGTCGATGTGCTCGACACCGACGCGCGTGAGCATGGCTCGAATCTCTTCGTCGGTGTGCGGAAGGTATCTCACGTTCGTACCGGTTGCTTAGCCGTCGAGCGTTCCGAGGTACTCCTCATACTTGGCCGCGTCCATCAGCGTGTCGAGCTCTGCTTGGTCCGAAGGGCGGATGGTGACCAGCCAGCCCTCTTCGTACGGGCCTTCGTTCACGAGCTCCGGGCTGGACTCGAGATCGGCGTTGACCTCCACGACCTCTCCACTCACAGGCGCGAACAGCTCGCTCACCGTCTTGACCGACTCGATATCGCCAAAACGCTCGTGAGCCTGGACGTCTTCCCCTGGCGCGGGCATGTCGACCAACGTCACGTCGCCGAGCTGCTCGACGGCGTACGCGGTGATTCCGACGCGGATGACGTCGTCCTCGATGCGCGCCCATTCGTGCTCTCGCGTGTACTGTAGGTCCCTTGGGTACGTCGCCATTGTCACCTCTTGTAAAACGGGGTCCTCACTACCACGGCGTCGACCACCTTGCCACGGATCTCGATGCCCAAAGTGGTCCCGGCTTTGCCGAGCGCCAGGGGCACATAGCCGAGACCAATGTTCCGTCCAACCGTCGGCCCTGGGGAGCCGCTCGTGACCTCTCCGACCCGGTTCCCATCGGCCACAATCGGGTAGCCATGACGGGCGATTCCGCGTCCGGTCATCTCGAATCCGACGAGCTTGCGTTCGAGGCCCGCCGCTTTCACCGCCCGCAGCGCGTCCCGGCCGATGAAGTCTCCGGCATCGAGCTTCACCACCCAGCCGAGGCCTGCTTCGAGCGGGTGGGTCTGCTCGGTGATGTCGTTGCCGTAGAGCATCAGCCGGGCTTCGAGCCGTAGGGTGTCGCGGGCGCCGAGGCCGACTGGTTGGAGCCCGTGGGGCTGGCCGGCTTCGAGCAGCGCCTTCCAAAGAGTGACCGCGTCCTCGCTCGAGCAGAAGAGCTCGAAGCCATCTTCGCCGGTGTAGCCGGTCCGGGCAGCCCAGAGGTCGACCCCCGCAACGCTCGCTCGCGTCACGTGGAAGTACGGAAGCTCGAGCACGCTTCGCCCCACGCCCAAGTCTGCCATGATCGTCACGGCGTTCGGGCCCTGCAGCGCCAGCAGTGCCCACGCGTCCGACACATCATTCCAAGGCGTTTCGAGGCTCAGGTGCTTCGCAAAGTGGCCGACGATCTTGTCGCGGTTGGAGGCGTTGCAGACGACCAGGACCTTCTCGTCTTCGAGCCGGTACACGATGAGGTCGTCGAGGATATGCCCCCGCTCATCGCAGCACACCGTATAGAGTGCTCTGCCGGTCTCGAGCTTGGATACGTCATTGGTGACGAGGCGGTCGACCGCGGCGACGGCCTTCGGGCCTTCGATGAGGATCTCACCCATGTGCGAAACGTCGAACAGGCCCGCGCGGGTGCGTACCGCCTCGTGCTCTTTCTTGATGCCTTCGTACTGAACCGGCATGAGCCAACCGGCGAAGGGAACGAGGCGCGCGCCAAGGGCCCGGTGCTGGTCGGTGAGAGAGGTTTCACGAAGTGCGTTGGACACGGTGCCGGGAGCTTAGGGACCGGAGGCGTCTACGCAACCGCCGGCGGAACTGGTCGATATCTCCACCATGGCCCTGGGCGATATGTTGTGTCTGTGCCGCGCCGGGCGCCGCATTCGCGCATTTCCTTTGGGGGCTGCCGCGGTCGAAGTCGGTTCGCATCCCGATTGCGACATCGTAATACATGCTGCCGCGGTGCCCGCGCGGGCGCTCCTTTTTCAGCCTCATGGCGGCACGGTGTACGTCTACGACTTGGCCAAGGGTCCGGCGCTCGGGGCGCGCTCGGTCGTGCCGATCGGGGAACGGATCGCGGTGGGGGCGGGCTATTCGGTGGCGCGGCTCAAAGCGGAATGCGCCTCGTTCGAGCCCGGAGGCACCGAGCTCATAGGCGGTCGCGGCGGCGAGCCACGGTTGCTTTCGCTCGTGGGCGGCCATGGTCCGGGGGCGCGCGCCTTTCACGTCGGGGAGTCGCCGGTTTCAGTGGGCGGCGCTTCCGATAACGCGATCACGCTCTCTGACCGAGCGGTGAGCCGGTACCACTGCCGCATCGAGCCCTCTTCACGAGGCGTGTCGATCCGCGACCTCGGCAGCACCAACGGCACCTGGGTCGATGGCCTCCGCATTCGCCGGCACGAGCTTCGGCCGGGCGCCGTAGTCCGGATCGGCCGAACCGAGCTCCGCGTGGTCAGGCGCGGCGGCAAACCGCCTACGAAGGCCGTCGTCGAGTCGAGCGCGATGCTCTCGGTGATGGCCGAGGTCGACCGATTCGCAGGCCTGCCCTGGCCTGTCCTGATTCGAGGAGAGACAGGGGTAGGCAAAGAGCACGTCGCGCGGGCACTGCACGAACGAGGGCGGCGTCACAATGGCCCATTCGTGCCTCTCAACGGCGGTGGCCTCCCGCGCGAGCTCATCGAGAGCGAGCTCTTTGGGCACGAGCGAGGGGCGTTCACGGGCGCGGTCCAAGCGCACCGCGGGGCCTTCGAGCAGGCGCACGGCGG
>CALJYC010000391.1 GCA_937984275.1 uncultured bacterium
CATCGATCAGGAGTTTCTCCTCGAAGTCCTAGAAGACCACTTCACCATGGCCATGTCCCTCCTAAAAAGCATAGCCGCCGGCATCCTCCACCTATACGACCAGGGACACTCTCCACCCCCCTAACCCCCCAGAATCGCAGCATTTCCCGGCGGAAGATCGCAGCGCTTTGTTTCGTTGGTTTCAAGTAGCCACCGCGATTCCCTCAGCGATTTGCTGCTGCGATCTTTCTTTTTATTTCCCTGTGTTTTCAGTGGGTTAGAGGGGTGGAGAGTGTCCCCTTGTAACTGCATGTTTGTTCAGTATATTGGGTGCTTCCATGTCTGTTCGGGCTGTCATTGGGATCGAGGGGGGGCGGGTTGGAGCTAAGGCTTTACCGCTATCTGAGTTGTTGCCTCGGGGGCGGTTGGTCGAGGTGTCGGGGCAGCATGCATGTGCGCGGACGACGACGGCTGTGTCGTGTGTGATCCGAGCGCAGGCGTGTGGTGAGCTCGTTGCTTGGGTGCAGCCCAAGGACGGCGCGTTGTTTCCTCCTGACCTCGATGCAGCAGGGGTCGATCTCGATTCGTTCATCGCGATTCAGGTGCCGCGTCATGCGGGTCCATTCGCATTGGTTCGCGCCGCCGAGTGGCTTGCTCGTTCCGGCGCGTTCGGGCTGACGGTCATCGACCTCACAGACGCATTGCCGCCCGGTTCTTCGGTGAACTGGCAAGGCCGTCTTCAGGGTCTCTTGCGTCAATACGACGGACGTATTCTCTTGCTCACTTCGAATGCGTACGAAGATCCTTCTTCCGGTCCGTTGGTAGGATTGCGTGTCGAGCCTCGACGCGGCCCTCTTCGTGCCGACCGATTCGAAGTGCACACGCGTGTTCTCAAAGACAAGGTCGGAATCGCCTCCGAGCTTTCATCGGCGAAGCCCATCGCTCCGGCGGGCTTGCGAGGCGCGTCATGAAGCGGGTGTGTTGCGTTCTTTTGCCGATGCTCCCGTTGCAAATTCTGTTGCGCAAAAAGCCACACTGGAACGGCGTACCCGTGGCTGTCGTCGATGACGACGGTCCCAACGGGCGCATCACTCATCTCAATGCGCTCGCAAGAAAGAGCCGGCTCCGCATCGGGATGCGTCAAACCGTCGCGCGCGATCTCTTGCCAAACCTACACACTGCTGTCGTGTCACCCGAAGAAGCCTCGGAAGTCAGCCGGGAGCTGATCACCTCGCTTCAAACGTTCTCACCCCGGGTCGAAGCGATTGATCACGCTGGCGCGTTCCATATCGATCCCGAAGGCCTCCGGCGCCTCTACGGCGGTTACCGCAACTGGGCGACGTCCATTCATCGGTATCTGCGGGCTCGGCACTGGCGAAACTCGGTGACGGTCGGCTTTCATCGCCATCGAGCGCTCGCGGTCGCGATGACGCACAGCGGGGTCACTATCCCGGAAGGCGCCGATGAGGAGCGTGAACAATCGAACAAAACGCCCCTTGGTGAATTCGATCTTCCCGGCGAGCTTTACGAAAGCTTGGGGGCATTGGGCATCGAAACATTGGGCGACTTCCTCGTCTTGCCTGCGGGCGAGCTTCACAGCCGTTTTGGCGCCAAGGCCAGTGCGCTCCACGACTCGTTTGCCGAAGACATGCAACTCCCCATTCAACCACATGCCTTTGACGAGCCAGCGCGCATCTCTTTCCAGGTCGACCCGCCCGACAAAGATCAGAACCGCTTGCTCTTCGCTATCAAAGGCGCTCTGCACTCCTTGCTGCATCAAGTCCGTGCGCGGGGCGAAGCCATTCAATCTTTGCAGCTTTCACTTCATCTGGAGCGCGCGCCCCTTCACCAAGAGCACATCGAGCCCGCCTCGCCGACGTTGGATTTGATGTTGGTGCTCGAGCTCATTCGTCTTCGTCTGGGTGAAGTGAGCTTGCAAGGTGCGGTCGAGGAGGTGGACCTTCTTGCTAACACGGTGCGCGCACGCCCCGAACAGGCTGCACTTCCCGGGCATCAACCGCGTCGAGACATGAGCGCTGCACATCGAGCACTTGATCGGATCCGCGCTGCGTATGGCGAGCACTCGGTCACGAGGGCTCGCATACGCGAGGCGCATCTGCCGGAAGCCTCCTTTCGCTGGGAGCCCATCCAACACGCTCGACTCGGTGAGCAGAGCACCTCGACGTGTGTTTCTTCAATGGTTCGAAGGGTTTACGCTCGCCCAAAGGCGCTTCCTCCTCGCAAGTCGAGGGAGCCCGAGGCCGGCCCCGCGCTCGCAAAGAACCACATAATCGAGCACATGTACGGGCCGTACCGCGTGAGTGGTGGTTGGTGGAAGCGCCTCGTCGAACGCGACTATTACTACGCCGAAACAGATCACGGTGACCTGCTCTGGCTCTTCTACGACCGACCCCGGAAGCGCTGGTTCTTGCACGGAGTGCTCGATTGAATGGGCACTTACGTTCCGTTGTGGGTCAAAAGCAATCATAGCTTTTTGGAAGGCGCCTCCTTTCCCGAAGAGCTGGTCGAGCGCGCACACGCACTTGGTCTTCCCGCAGTTGCCATTACGGATCGCGACGGAGTCTACGGTTTAGTGCGCGCGCACATGCGAGCCAAGGAGCTCGGTATCCGCGTCGTGACAGGAGCACAATTCACGCTTGGCATCGATGGCAATGCGCATCATGTCGTTGCACTCGCCAAGACTCGGCGTGGCTACGCCGATTTATGTAGAGCGTTGTCACTCGGACACGCTCGGTGCGAGAAAGGCGTCTCCCTCGTTACTTCCGCAGACCTCGAACAGACACGAGATGTGTTTTTTCTCTGTGCGACGCCGACAGCGTTGCGTGTGTTGCATGCGAGCCATGGACCTTCGTCGTTGTTCGCCCTTTGCGCGCGTCACCTCACCGACTGCGAGAAGCCGAGAGAAAAGGCCTTGCGGTCGGTTGCGAGAGAGCTCGACGTGCAGACGGTAGGCGCCAACGAAGTCCTCTATCATCACAAGCTCCGACGCCCGCTTCAAGACGTTTTGGCCTGTATTCGCATGGGAAAAGTTCTCTCGGAGGCTGGCCACACGATCTGCGCAAACGCAGAGCATGACCTCAAGCCTACTGACGAATTCGATCGTCTCTTTGCGGATGACCCCGCATGTCTTCGTCGCACGCTCGACATCGCCGAGCAGTGTGCGTTCAGTCTCGACGACCTTCGTTATCGATATCCAGAGGAGCATCTTCCCTCCGGGCGAAGCGAACAAAGATGGCTACGCGAGCTCACGTTTCGCGGCGCTCGCGCACGTTACCAAGGCAAGGTGCCTGGTGACGTTCGCGTGCAAGTCGAACGTGAGCTTCAGATCATTCGCAAGCTCGACTACGGCGGTTACTTTCTGACGATGTACGAGATTGTCCAATACTGCCGACAACAGAGCATCTTGTGCCAAGGACGCGGTAGCGCCGCCAACAGTGCGGTGTGTTTTTGTTTGGGCATCACGGCGATCGATCCAGTGCGTATGGACTTGTTGTTCGAACGCTTCTTGAGCGTCGAGCGCGCCGAGCCCCCTGACATCGATCTCGACATCGAGCACGATCGTCGTGAAGAAGTCATCCAACACGTCTACGAAAAGTACGGACGCCGGCATGCCGCAATGGTTGCGAACATCATTCGTTACCGCATCCGCTCCGCAGTGCGTGACGTAGGCAAGGTGCTCGGCTTGTCTCGAACGGATCTCGGAACCGCCACGCGATTGCTCAGGCATCGAGACGACGTACTCAACCCCGAGCTCCTCCGGGAAGCCGGCCTCGAAAAGGACGCACCCGCGACCCATCAGCTGTGGTCACTAGCCTCTCAAGTACTCGATTTTCCTCGTCATTTGTCGATTCATCCGGGCGGCTTTTTGCTCGGTCATCGTCCCGTCGACGAGATCGTTCCAATCGAACCGGCAACCATGGAGGCGCGAACCGTCATCCAATGGGACAAGTACGACGTGGACAACCTCGCGTTGTTCAAGGTTGATCTTCTGGGCCTGGGAGCGCTCACCTGCATTCACCATGCGTTTGATCTGCTGCTCGAGCACAAGGGGCAGCCGTTCGAGATCGCAACCGTTCCCGCAGAAGACAAGGCAACGTACGACATGGTGTCGAGAGGCGACACGGTCGGCGTGTTTCAAATCGAAAGCCGAGCGCAGATGGCGATGCTGCCCCGGCTTCGACCACGCACGTTCTACGACTTGGTGATCGAAGTGGCGATCGTGCGCCCGGGCCCGATTCAAGGCGACATGGTGCACCCGTACTTGCGACGGCGGAAGGGCGAAGAAGAGATCGTCTATCCGCACCCCAAGCTCGAGCGTATCTTGAACAAAACGCTCGGCGTTCCGATCTTTCAAGAGCAGGTCATGAAGCTTGCTGTCGAAGCAGCCGGATACACGCCGGGCGAAGCCGATCAACTGCGCCGTGACATGGCGGCATGGCGCAAGTCCGGGCGAATCGAAAAGCACCGAACACGCATGATCCCGCGCATGCTCGCCGAAGGCATTCCCGAAGAGTTTGCTGAGCGCGTGTTTTCACAGATTCGCGGCTTTGGTGAGTACGGCTTCCCGGAGAGTCACGCAGCCTCCTTTGCATTGCTGGCATACGTCACCGCATGGCTCCGGTGTCACCACCACGAAGCGTTCATCTGCGCGATCTTGAACGCCCAGCCGATGGGCTTTTACACCCCAGCCACCCTGGTCGAGGACGCCAAACGCCACGGCGTGGAAGTCTTGCCGATCGACATCAACAAAAGCCAATGGAATTGCACCCTTACGCCGATAGGGGAGGAGGGGCAAAGCCCCGTGGACGACGCAAAGCGTCGACTTTACGGGGTGAGAATGGGGCTTCGGTACGTGAAAGGGCTCGGGGTCGTCGAGCGGGAACGCCTGCAAGGCGTAGAGCGGCCGCACCCAAACCTCGCGACCTTCGTTCGCCGGACGCGACTCAACAAGAAGGCCCTGCATGCGCTCGCTGAAGCCGGCGCGCTCGAATGCTTTGGGCTCAACCGACGTGATGCGATCTGGCAGGTGCGCAGTCTGTCGCGTTTCTCGCAAGATTCGTTGCCACTCGAACCTGCATCGAGTCAGATCTCATTCTCGTCATTGGCGAGCGACGATCAGGTGCTCTGGGACTACCGGTCGAGTCATCACAGCACACGCGGTCACCCCATGCGAGGGCTTCGTCATGCTTTGCGTTCACGAGGCATCCCCGAAGCGACCCGCATTCACGGCTGCGAGCATGGAGACGAGCTCGACTACGTCGGCATGGTGATCTGCCGTCAGCGCCCAGGCACCGCATCCGGCGTTACGTTCTTCACACTCGAAGATGAAACCGGGTTCGTGAACGTCGTCGTGTGGAAGCAGGTGTTCGACCGCCACGCGGCGCTGGCAAAAACCGCGGCCTTACTCGGCGTGACGGGTGAGATTCAAAAAGCCGACGGCGTCATTCACTTGATCGCCAAGTCGCTATGGGCGCCGGATGTTGCACTGGCCGAGCAAACCCACCGTTCCCGCGACTTTCACTGACAACCCCGGTCAGTTGAAGCCCAAGAGCCCTAACTGAACGATCCAATAGGCCTCGATGCCCAACTGTACGGTGTAGATCGTCGCACGGAGCGTGACCGCCATTTCGCTCGTCGATATCAGGTGTACCGTCGACTGCGCGACGCGCGCGAGCACCACCCATCGGGCCAGCGAATCGGTAATCCCGGCGTTGTCGGTGACGAGCGCGACTAGAATGATCGCCGCGAATATCGGAAGATTCTCGTAGCAGTTTGCGTGCGCGCGGCAGAGCCTTCCCGAGAACGCGGAGACATCGGAGCCGAAGGGTTCGAACGAGTTCGCCGCCCGCTTCTTGGTGAGCACGTACCCAGTTCGGAAGGTGACAATCGTGATGGCCAACAACAACACCCACGCGGCGTAGGCAACCAGTGCAAGAGCGGATGGGGACATCGTGATTCTCCTGGGTCTCTTCGTTGCAAGCTACTCGAGGGGCAGCTCAGGCTCATCTCGTCGCGGGTGCAGACCTTCGCGCTCGATGGTCCGTACACATGCATTCCACCTCAAGATCGCATCATCCACCCCGGCCGGCTTCAGCACATCCGCCTGCTCGTAGTGCTGCATCGCCTCGTAGAGCCCCTCGTACGCAAATGCGCGTTCCATGCCGCCACGCAACAGGTGGGCACGGCCCTGGCGCTCGGCAACGAGCCCGGCATAGTAGGCACGCTCGTACTTGCCCGAGAGCTTGCCCACGTGCTCCTTCACGCGACGAACTCCATGGGAGCCCCCGCCTCGCCGGAACTGATCGGTCAACGACAGGATTAGCGTGATGCGCGCGCGCTCGTTTCCTTCGTCCACCGCAAGGACATCAAAACAAATGCTCTCGGCTTGCTCAGGGTCGTTGAGCAGACGGTAATGCTCAGCTCGGTCGACAGCGCGCTCGATCGCGTCGTTGGAAATGCGTTTGAGGGCAAAGCGTTCTGTCATCGTGACTGCTCTTCCGAACGTGTCTTCGTTCGCACCTTACGCCCTGCGAAGAGCCGAGCCAAGCGTGCAAGCGGGTCGTAATAGCGATCCACGACCCGTTCCTTGAGGGGAATGATACCGTTGTCGGTGATGTTGATGTGCTCGGGGCACGTCTCCGTGCAGCACTTCGTGATGTTGCACATCCCCGAGCCATATTCCTTTTTGATTTCCGGGACGCGGTCGTCGTCGTCGAGCGGATGCATCTCCAAGCTGGCGAGACGAATCATGAAGCGCGGGCCCACGAAGGCATCCTTGCGGCCTCGGTCGCGCACGACGTGACACACATCTTGGCAGAGGAAGCATTCGATGCACTTCCGGAACTCCTGCACGCGGTCCACGTCCTGCTGATACATCCGGTGCTCACCATCTCTGCCACGCGGCTTGGGCTTGAACGGTGCAATTCGCTTGTTCTGCTCGTAGTTCCAAGAGACGTCGCAGGTGAGATCCTTGATGACTGGAAACGCCTTGAGAGGCTGCACGCTGATGACCTCGTCAGGCCCGAAGGTGTTCATCCGGGTCATGCACGCGAGGCTCGGGCGTCCGTTGATCTCCATGCTGCACGAGCCGCACTTGCCCGCTTTGCAGTTCCACCGGATCGCTAGATCGTTGGCCTGGAGAGCCTGAATGCGATGCAACACGTCGAGGACAACCATGCCCTCATCGACCTCCGCGTCATACTCGTTGAACTCGCCGCCGTGCGAGTCGCCGCGCCAAATCTTGAAGGTGCGTGTGCTCATTCCAATTGGCCTCCTTCGAGCTCCTCCAGCGTTGCATTTGCGATCGCCGCGAGCTCCTTGGGTGGCTCGGGGCGCTCCACCTTCTCGACTTGCATCTCTCCGTCGGGCCCCTTCTTCGTAACGACGTTGAAGCGCGCGCACTCCTCGCGCTCGCCCTCGAAGTCGAGCCGCGTGTGGGCGCCCCGGCTCTCCTCGCGAATGTACGCCGCGCGCGCGACAGCCTCACCAACGATCAAGAGCGATTTCACCGACAACGCCTCGTGCCACCCCGGGTTGTATTGACTCGTCCCCGGAGCCTTTAGGTTCGCCGCGCGGACCTTGAGCGCCTTGAGTTGCTCAACCGCGGTTTGAAGCTCTGGCCCAGTCCTGACGATTCCGACATTGGTGCTCATCACGTCTTGGAGCGCCTCATGCATCAGATAGGGATTCTCCCCTGTTTCCCGGTTCAAAATGTCGGTGGCCTCCCTGAAGGCTGCGGTGATCTGCGTGTCGTCAGCCCGCGGTGTGGCGCTCAGGTCGGACAGGTACGCGTCGACGCCAACCCCGGCGAGCCGTCCGAAGACGATGAGGTCGGAAAGCGAGTTGCCGCCGAGACGGTTCGCACCGTGCAAGCCCGCCGCACACTCCCCGCACGCAAACAGCCCGGGGACATTCGTCTGTTGCGAGTCCGCGTCGACGCGAATCCCGCCCATGAAGTAGTGCAGCGTCGGACCGACTTCCATCGGCGTCGTGGTGATGTCGACTTCCGCCAGCTCTTTGAACTGGTGATACATCGACGGCAGCTTGCGCTTGATCGATTCGGCAGGCCGGCGCGATGCGATGTCGAGGAACGCGCCGCCATGCGGCGACCCTCGCCCCGCCTGGACCTCGGCGCGAATCGCACGTGCAACGACATCGCGTGTGAGAAGCTCCGGCGGACGTCGCGCGCTCGGATCGTCGGGCCACTTGTCAGCTTCGAGAATCGTGTCGGCAGTCTCCGGAGCAAAGCGCTTCGGGATGTAATCGAACATGAAGCGCTCGCCCTTGCTGTTGAGCAGGATGCCGCCGTCGCCGCGAACCCCTTCGGTGACCAGCGTCCCGCGAACCGAGGGCGGCCAGACCATGCCGGTCGGATGGAACTGGGTGAACTCGAGATCCATCAGCTCCGCGCCCGCTTCGTACGCCAGGGCAGCGCCGTCGCCGGTGTACTCCCAAGAGTTGCTGGTGACGTTCCAGGCCTTGCCGCCGCCACCCGTCGCCATGATCACGGCAGAGGTCCGAAACAGGACAAATCTGCCTGTTTCACGCCAATAACCGGCCACTCCTGCTATCCGTCCGCCATCGAGGAGCAGACGTAGAGCCGTGCATTCCATGTGAAAATGGATGCCTTGGTGGACCCCGTGATCCTGAAGCGTCCGGATGAGCTCGAGCCCAGTTCGGTCGCCAACGTGCGCCAGCCTCGGGTAACGATGGCCGCCGAAGTTGCGCTGATTGATCAGTCCGTCGGGGGTACGATCGAACACTGCGCCCCACTCTTCGAGCTCGCGCACGCGCTCGGGGGCCTGCTTCGCGTGGAGCTCTGCCATGCGCCATTGGTTCAAGAACTTCCCGCCGCGCATCGTATCGCGGAAATGAATCTTCCAGTTATCGCGCCGGTCCACGTTGCCGAGCGACGCGGCCATGCCGCCCTCAGCCATGACGGTGTGCGCCTTACCGAGAAGGCTCTTGGAGATGACACCCGTGTTGAGCCCGCGTGCGCTGCACTCGATCGCAGCGCGGAGGCCAGCGCCACCTGCCCCGATGACCAGCACGTCGTGTTCGAAAGTTTGGATCTCGCTGACGTTCATCGGTTGCTAGTTCGTCCAGGTATTCAAGTCGGTGATCACGCCCATCGAGACCAACCGCACGTACACGTCGGTGAACCCGACCCAGAAGAGACTCATCCAAGCGAAGTTGGGGTGCCGAGCGTTGAGCCAACTCACTCTCTTCCACGCGCCATATCGAGCGGTCTTTTCGCCGCAAGACATGCAGTCCATGCCGCCACCGACGAGATGCCGAAGCGCATGGCATCCAAACGTGTAACCCGCGAGAAACGTTGCGTTCAGGAAGAGCACGATGGTACCGACGCCAATGCCAAGCTCCCCGTTTCGGAAGAGCGAAATGAAGGCGTCGTAGTAGAGGACGAAGATGTACGCTACGGCGAAGTAGAGCGCGTAGCGATGGAGGTTCTGGAAGATCAACCACGCGGTTTCACCCCGGTACGTGCCACCTGCGACTGGGTTCACGGCGCAGGCGGGCGGCGACCCGGTGAACGCTCGGTAGTACGCCTTGCGGTAGTAGTAACAGGTGAACCGGAAGACGCCCGGGAAGAAGAGAATGAGGAGCGCCGGCGACGCAGGCAGGAAGCTCGGCCACCAGCTCGGCCACGCGCCAATCCACGCGTGCGCGATCGGGGCCGCGCCTGGCACGGAGGGATCCGTGTAGAGGACCGGCGAGTACAGCGGGCTGAGATACGGATTGGCGTAGTAGTTGTCGCCCTGGAACGCCGCCCAAGTGACATAGATCGAAAAGACGGTGAGCACGACGAGCGTCGTCAGCGGCGAAACCCACCAGCGATCTTTTCGGGCCGTGGCGGCTGCTCCGGTAGGATGACCACCGAGTACTGTGAGTTGTCGGGTCGGCATGGGCTCGGCGGACTATACCGAAAGCGCCAAGCGGCGAACAAGGATTTCCGGGGAGGGTGAGACCATGAAAACACTGGTTTTGACGCGGGACGACGTCGAGCAGGTCGCAACGACGGAGCTTGCGGTGGGTGCTGTGGAAGCTGCGTTCGCTGGATTCGGACGCGGCGAAGCAACCATGCCGCCCAAGGTGTATCTTCCGATCGAGGACCACGACGGCGATTTTCGGGCGATGCCCGCACGCCTGGGAGACTCTGCGGGCATCAAGTGGGTGAACGTACATGCACAGAATCGCAAGCGTTACGGGCTGCCGACCGTGATGGCGGTCTACGTACTCAACGATCCCGCAAACGCCTTTCCGCTCGCAGTCATGGACGGCACGCTCCTAACCGCACTGCGCACGGGAGCAGCAGGCGCCGTCGCCTCGAAGTATCTCACGCAAATCGCTCCGAGGACGATCGGCTTCATCGGTTGTGGCGCGCAAGCCCACACGCTGCACAGTAGCCACCAGGTGATCTTCGACGGGTTCGAGAGTCTGGTGCACGACCGCAACGCTACTACCGCGCAACGCTTTGCCGACCGTGTGGGCGCACGGGTCGCGAGCCTGGAAGAGGCCGCAGGCGCCGACATCGTGTGCACGGCGACACCATCCCGCACGCCCCTCGTGCAGGCTCGATGGATCCGGCCCGGCGCGCATATCAACGCAATGGGCGCCGACGCCCCGGGCAAGCGGGAGCTGACCACAGAAACGCTCAAGAACGCGGCGGTGTACATCGACGACATCCATCAAGCGGCGGGGAGCGGCGAGATCAACGTCCCCCTGGCAGCCGGCGATTTCAGCCTCGACGACATTGCCGGCACCTTGGGTGAGGTTGTCGCGGGTGTGCAGCCCAAGCCGGACCTCGCGACGACGACCCTATTCGACTCGACGGGCCTGGCTATCCAGGACGTATCGCTGGCCCGTGCCATCTACGACGCAGCCAAGGCTCAATCGATGGGCCGAGAGATTGATCTCATGGGCCTCAACTCGCCGGCGAAGGATTGACTTGGCGCAAAAGTGGAGGATGGCGTGGGCCCAGCAGTACGCTCCCGCACGTGCTTCGCTTCGCCTCCACAGTCCTCCTCCTGACGCTAATCTGCCCGCCACCCGGCTCTTCTCAACAGGAGCCGGCCGCGTTCCTTGGACAACCCGATGCCGACCGAATCGAAGCGTTGCGAACCACGGCGATCTCCGAGGTAACCAAGGGCAGGGGAGGTCGAACCTTGGCCTTTCGGATCACGCTCGCGGACGGAACACGCGGTTACTTCAAACCGAAGCAGACGTTCTCCGCAGCCCATTGGTACTCGGAGGTAGCGGCGTACTACCTGGATCGCGAGCTCGGCTTGGGGCGGGTGCCGCCGACGACGGGCCGCACCTTTCGGTGGAGCGAGCTGCAAGAGGCGGCGGGTGGGGACGAGCGCGTATCCGAGCTCGGGATCGCGCCCGACGGCACTCTGAAGGGCGCGTTCATCTGGTGGATTCCGGAGCCCCTGAAACGCGTCCGCATGGGCCGCAAGTGGGAACGGTGGGTGAGGGTTCAGAAGTCACTTCCCGTCACGCCGTACCAACGCCCGGTGGACTATCGAGCCGATCTCAATCGCCGCCCAGGTGTTCGCGAAGCAACCGATCCTAGCCGGCCAATCGCGCAGGCACCGGACGTCGAAGAGCGCCCTGCTGAGCTCTCTGATCTGATCGTCTTCGACTACCTCACACAAAACGTCGACAGGTGGGGCGGTGACTTCACCAACGTGCGCTCGCGTGGGCCGAGCGGGCCCCTGATTTGCATGGACAACGGGGCGGGCTTTTGGCTCGGGGAGCAGCGATTGGGGTTGATGGAGGCGCGACTGAAGGCGCTCCAGCGATTCCGGCGATCGACGATTGAGGCGGTGCGAAAGCTCGATATCAAGCGATTTTCCGCCCGATTGCAGGGGGATCCCCTTGCTCCCGTGCTCAACGAAAAGCAGCTGGACGGCCTCGCCCAGCGACGCCGGGCCGTTCTGCAGCACGTAGACGCCACGGTCGCGAGGTTCGGTGAGACTCGCGTGTTCGCGTGGTAGGTTCGGTCGGTGAAGGAACGACTTCGGCTGCCAGCGGAGTGGGAGCCGCACGCAGCTTGCTGGCTCGCGTTTCCGTATCTGCAAGAAGAGTGGCCGGTCCATCTTCACGATGCACAACGCTCGATCGCGGCGTTGTCCCTTGCGATTGCCGAAGCTGGGAACGAACCCGTGCAGCTCTTGGTGAAAAACGACGAGGTCGAAGAGTGCGCTCGTTCTTTGGTCGGTGAGTCGCGCGACGTGCACTTCGTCACGGCCGACTATGGCGATTGCTGGGTACGCGACACCACCCCACTGTTCGGGCACACCCCGAACGGCACGCTCGGCGGATTGTGCTTCGGCTTCAACGGCTGGGGCGGCAAGTACGAAATGCCCTTCGATGACAGCGTCAGCAAGTGGCTAACCAGTCGGCTCGACGCGAGTCGATTCGAGTGCCCCGTGGTCTTGGAGGGCGGCGCGCTAGAGTCCAACGGACGAGGGACTTTGCTAACGACCGCATCTTGTACCCTGAACGAGAACCGAAACCCGGGGCTGACACGCGAGGCCTTCGAGGAGGCGTTGGGGGCGTCGGTTACGATGGAGCGCCTCGTCTGGCTCGATCGCGGCTTGGAGTACGATCACACGGACGGTCACATCGACATGATCGCCCGTTTCGCCTCGCCGGACGCGGTATTCTGCATGAAGGCAGCCCCGGGCACGCCTAACGCCGAGGTGCTCAACTCGATTGAGCGCGATCTGCGGGCGAGCGGTCTGACGGTGCTCGAGCTACCCGCGCCACACGCGGTCGTGGCGCCCGACGGTGCCCCACTGCCAGCCAGCTACTGCAACTTCTATATCGCCAACGAGGCCGTGATCGTGCCGCTCTACGAAATCCCGGAAGATCGAGCCGCTCTGCGCGAGATTGCAAATGCATTTCCGGGCCGCGAGGTGATCGGCCTACCGGCCACAGACCTGCTATGGGGAGGCGGAGCGTTTCACTGCGTCACCCAAGCTCAGCCCACCGCCCCATGACCGCCTCTTCATTGTCGATCGGCATCGTTCAGTGCGCCCTGCATGGTGCGCGCGAACAAAACATCGAGCGCGTCGAAACGTTGATCGGTGAAGCGGCGAATCGAGGTGCGCAGATCATCCTCACTCCGGAGCTCTTCGAAGGCCCCTACTTTCCGCAGACCGAAGACGAGCGAGCCTTCGACATGGCCGCTCCGCTCGACGGTCATCCCACCGTGGCTCGGATGCAAGCCCTCGCCGCCGACCTAGGCGTCGTCCTGCCGGTCTCGTTCTTTGAGCGTGCTGGCCAGAGTTACTACAATAGCCTCGTGACGATCGATGCCGACGGCACTGCGCTCGGCATCTACCGAAAGAGCCACATCCCCGACGGCCCGGGGTACCAAGAGAAGTTCTACTTTCGCCCTGGCGACACCGGTTTTCAGGTCTGGAACACGCGCCACGGATGCATTGGAGTCGGCATTTGCTGGGACCAATGGTTCCCCGAAGCCGCGCGGAGCATGGCACTGCAAGGAGCCGAGATCTTGCTCTACCCAACCGCGATCGGCACCGAGCCGAACGCACCAGACGAGGACACCAAAGCGCCGTGGCAGCGGGCGATGATCGGGCACGCCGTGTCCAACGCGATGCCAGTCGCAGCTGCTAACCGCATTGGCACTGAACGTGAGCTGACGTTCTACGGGAGCTCGTTCGTCTGCAACCAACGCGGCGACATGCTGGTCGAGCTTGGGCGAGAAGATGAAGGCGTGGCCATCGCGTCATTCGACCGCGAGGTGCTGCGCCGGTACCGTGCGAACTGGGGATTCTTCCGCGATCGACGCCCGGAGCTCTACGACAGGCTGACGGGAGATGAGCCCGTTGATTGACTCGCTTTACGCCATCATCGATGCGGAGGCAGCGGACGGCCCGCTGGGGCTGACCTTCCAAGCCTTGAACGCGGGCTGTGCCATCGTGCAGCTTCGTGCGAAACGCCTCGACGACATAGCGTTCCTCGAAGTAGCCAGGCGCGTTCGGTCCGCATGCACCCACGCGGGGGTTCCATTCGTCGTCAACGATCGCGCCGACATCGCGCGACTCGTTCGCGCTGACGGCTTGCACCTGGGACAAGACGACCTCTCGATCGAAGATGCCCGGCGAGTCGTCGGCGACATGCAGATCGGTGTCTCGACGCACACCCTCGAGCAGGCTGAGAGGGCGGACACCGAAGGTGCAGATCTCGTGGCGTTCGGCCCGGTCTTCGAAACGAAGACCAAGGACAATCCCGACCCAGTCGTCGGCCTCCGGACTCTCGAAGAGGTCTGCCGGGCCGTCTCCCGCCCGGTGGTGGCAATTGGAGGGATTACCCCTGAAAACGCAGGCGAAACACTCGGGGCCGGGGCTCGGTACGTCGCGGTTATCTCCGCCCTACCGCGCTTCCTCAGCGACGCTTCCTAGTGCGTTACCGCGCTTCTTCGAAGTACTGAATCGCCGTTTCGATCGCCGCGCCGAGGGCCTGATTCACCAGCGTCGCAGTCGCGTCTTCGCCACTTCGAAGCGCCTCATAGTAACGCTGCCGCTCGGTCGCGTGGATGACGACCGGCGGGTAACCCCCCCGCATGAGAATGAGATTCATCACGAGGCGCGCGACCTTTCCGCTGTGTCGCGGGAAGGGATAGATGTGCAACAGCTGGTAGTGAACCTTGCTGGCGACGCGAACGGGATGCATCGTCTTCTTGGTCTCCGGATCCGAAAGCCACTGGACCAGTTGACGCATGCGGTAGCTGATCTTGTCGGGCTGCGAGATCTCGTGGAAGTAAAGCCGGTGAAGCGGCATGTCCTTGCGGTACTTGGGTGGACCCTTCCCTTCGAGCTCCTCCGGTGCCAGCTGGGCGAACAGCTTCTTGATCACGTCGAGGTTGGGCGTGAAGCGCCGGCGTGACGACATCTCGCGGATCATCTCGATCGCGCCCATGTGATTCCGGATCTCGTCGTAGACCGGGATCAGCGAGGGATCGGTAACGACCTCGTCGTAGATCGCGGCCCTGAGCTCATCCATCGAATACACGACGCCTTCGAGCGCGCTGTCGTGATAGATCCAAGCGATGTCGAAGCGCTCTTGATACTCTTGGCGCACCTGTTGGCTCGCCGAATCCAGCAGCTCCTGAAGCTGGGCGACTCGCTCTTCTAAGCTTGGACCTTGCAGCGCTTGAACCAAGGAATTTCCTCCATCCCCGGGGGACCTAGACCATCAGCCCCGCGCGGCCGGCGAAACTAACAGCGGGGCTCGGGCCCGTCAACCGCGACCGATTTTGGCTAATTGAGTGCCTTGGAAATTGCCCCACGGAGCCGCATCTTGCTCGGGACCCCTGTGGAAGCCCAGCGAACGAGACCGTCCTGCCCCACGATGATGACCGTCGGAAGCGACTGGATAGCGTATCGTCTTTGAACCGTCCCAGCTCGGTCGTGGAGGGTTGGGAACTGCGTCCCGAAGGCTGCGTGGGCGGCCTGGAGTCGCTGCCGGTCGATCGGCTCGACGTTCACGGCGTAGAACGCGACACCCTGCTCGGCGAACTCCTGATTGAGGTCGTTGAGGATCGGGGTCGCGCGGCGACACGCGCCACACCAGCTCGCCCAGAAGTCGAGTACCACGACTTGCCCGCCCATATCCGACAGCGTGACCTTCGTCGGGCCTCCCGGTTCGGCTCCCGCTGCAACGGCCAGGGTCAAGTCCGGCGCGGGCTCCCCCATCAACGGCGACGCATTGCCCCGGGTCATCCACGCGTAGGCGGCCACGAAGACCATCGCGGTCACCAGCCAGTGAATCCATCTGCGCGGCTTGGACTTGGCGGGCGCGGACTTGGCGGGCTCGGTCATCGTGACTCCATCAACGGAAGCTCGATGCTGAACCGTGCCCCGCCTTCGGGTGCGCGATCGAGCCTGACTTCCCCCCCGTGCTCCAAGACGACTTTCTTCACGATCGCCAATCCCAAACCAGTGCCCTCTGCTTTGCTGGTGTAGTAGGGGTCGAATACGCGATCCCAGTTCTCCTTGGAGATGCCGGGACCGTTGTCTCGAACTTCGATGAAGCCGGCAACGTCGGTCGCATATGCCCGCACCAAGACACGGCCGCCGCCCGATGGGTGCGTCTCGTATACGGCCTGAATGGCATTTCGCAGGATGTTGTCCACACCACGCTTGAGCATCATGGGGTCCATACGCACCCGGATGGGTTCCGTTGCGCAATTCACCCGCACTTCCACGGGCGCCGGGGTGCCATGGCCCACATCCTCGAGAATGGCGGGCACCGAATCGTGAATGCTCTGCACCAGATCGCAGAGATCGGACGGCGATAGATCGGCCCGCGGAAGCTTGGCAAAAGCGCTGAATTCGCCGACGAGGCGGCGCAAGGTAGCAACCTCCTCCTCGATGATCGCGCGGGCGTGTTCGAGCTTCTTCCGATAGGCCTCGTTCTCACCATCATAGGTCTCGTCCATCTCCTGCGCGGCGAGCTGGATCGGCGTGAGCGGGTTCTTGATCTCGTGGGCGAGGCGTCGCGCGAAGTCCTGCCAAGCACTGATGCGCTGCAGGTACTCGATGCGTGTACGGGAATCGCGCAGGTCGCGGACCATGTCGTTGAACGCCTGGGT
>CALJYC010000392.1 GCA_937984275.1 uncultured bacterium
GCGTAAGTGCCTGAGCGCAGTCACGGAGCGAGCGTATCAGAACCCGGCGATGAAGTGGCCGAATGCCCACGTTGCCGGAGCGGTGAACGCCAGCGCATCCGCTCGATCCAAGATACCGCCATGACCAGGCAGGATGCCGCCGGCGTCCTTCACGCCGCTGCTGCGCTTGAGGACGGACACCCATAGGTCCCCGGCCTGACCTGCGGCGCCGGCAAGAACCCCGAGCGCGATCGCATCGAGAACGCCGAGCGACGGCAGAAAGAAGCTGATGACGACGGCACAGACAACCGAAGCGGCTAAACCACCTGCGGCTCCTTCGATTGTTTTGTTCGGCGAAATGCGGGGCGCTAGCTTGGTTTTTCCAAACTTTCGTCCGACAAAATACGCAGACGTGTCGCTGCCCCAGGCAAGGGCCATCGCAAGCAAGACCCAGGCGCCAGTCGGAGGAAAGTCACGCACGAGAGCCACCGCCGAGAGACTGCCTCCGACATAGACCGGAGTGCCGAGCAGCCAGCCAATGCGCACGCTCGCGTTGTGAAGCGGGTCGTCTTGCAACAGGCTCCACGCCATCGCGCCGACGACGATGATCAACACGACGCTGTACATGGCCGTCGCTGTGTTGGCGAAGATGATCGTGGACGCGAACAAAACCGACGAGAACGAACCCCAAGCTCGAAGCCCGTGCGACGACGGAACTTTCATTGCCATCAGCTCGTAGCCGGCGATTGCAACGGCAGTCAAAATGAACGCGCGCCAAAGCCAAAGTGGCCCGGCGAACATCATCCAGATGATGATCGGAACCAGCGGCAGGACTGACACAACGCGAAGCGCGGTTCCTGACAGACGCTTCTTCGCGGGTGGTTGCTCGATGGCGTCGTTCATATGGCCCGCTCCAACTTGCTGGGTGACTCACCGGATGCAGGGCGTTGCTGTGCGTCCGGAACGAGGCCGAATCGGCGCTGCCGCCCTTGATATGCCTCGATCGCGCAATATAGCGAATTTGCGGAGAAATCAGGCCATAGCTCATCGGTAAAATAGAGCTCCGCATAGGCGGATCCCCACAAGAGAAAATTGCTGATCCGTTGCTCGCCGCCCGTCCGAATCAACAAGTCGACGGGACCGACTTCCATCGACGGCAGCAACGCTGCAACCGCTGCTTCGTCGATCTCGTTTGGGTCGACCTCGCCGTCGCGTGCTTTGGTTGCGAGCGCGCGCGCCGCATCGATCAACTCTTCGCGTCCGCCGTAGGAGAGCGCGAGGTTCAGTGTCATCCCCTGGTACGACTCGGTCTCCGAAGTCAGTGTTCGCAACCGCGACCGCGCATGTTGGGGAAGCTTGTGCAGGCGGCCGATCGCGGACAATCGAATCTCGTTGTCGACGAGCTCGTTGCGTTCGGACACGAGGCACTCGCACAACAGATCGACTAATGCGTTGACCTCTGCTTGCGGCCGGTCCCAGTTCTGTTCGCTGAACGCATACAACGTCAGCGCAGGAATCCCGAGGCGTCGCGCAGCGCGCATGGTCGCGCGCACTGCGTCCGCGCCGCGCTCGTGTCCCGCCGTGCGTGGTTTGCCCCTCGCCTGAGCCCAGCGCCCGTTTCCGTCCATGATGATGGCGACATGTTGGGGAAGTCGGCTAACATCGACCAAGGCCATTGCGAGCGAGTATCATGCAGCCCCGAAGGCAGCAAGAACGGCTCCGAGTTGCCCAGAGGGGCGAAAGTGGCCTGGCCAGGAACTATGGGTGACAAGTATGGCGTATATCAGCTCGAAAGATGACTGGAATGCTCAAAGACACGCTCCGGCAGCCGTTGAAAGAAGTACTCGAATGCTTATGTTGACCGATCATGCCTGACCGCGATTTCTACGAGATTCTAGAGGTCTCCCGCGAGGCAAGCCCAGAGGAGATCAAGAAGTCCTACCGCCGGCTTGCCAAAGAGCTGCACCCGGACCGCAACCCGGACGACAAGGAAGCCGAGGAGCGTTTTAAGGACGTGTCAGCCGCGTACGCCGTGGTCTCCGACGTCGAGAAGCGGAAGCTGTACGACCAGTTCGGCGAAATGGGCCTGCGGGATGGGTTCGATCCGGAGGCGTATCAGGCGGCAACTCAGGGCGCCGGCGGGTTCGGCGGATTCGACTTTGGAGACATATTCGGGGGGGCCGTCCGCGGCCGAGCCGGCGGGGGTCGCCACGTCGAATTCAATTTGGAAGACCTCTTCGGGGGAGCCGGTCCTTCACGCGGCGGCTACGTGCGGGCTCCGCAGAGGGGCGCCGACATCCGTTCCGAGGTGACCATCGACTTCCGGGAAGCCGTCCTCGGCTGCACCAAGGAGTTGAGTCTTCGTTCCGCGGAGGGCGAGCGGACGCTCAAGGTCCGGATCCCTGCCGGGGTCCGGAACGATGGAAAGATTCGGCTTCGCGGGCAGGGAGGCCTGGGCGTGAACGGGGGCCCAGCGGGCGACTTGGTCCTTGGGGTGAAGGTGAGGAAGCATCCTTACTTTTCAGTCCGGGGTAAGCAGCTGCATGTCAGAGTTCCCGTGACGCCCTTGGAGGCCTATGCGGGGGCGAAGGTAACCTTGCCTACGCCGGGGGGGAGCGTTCAGCTCTCGATCCCCGCGGGTTCGCAGAACGGATCGAAGCTTCGCCTACGGGGGAAGGGAATTCAGCAGAAGGGCAAACCCAACGGAGACCTGATCGCCCATCTGGAGATTCTGGTGCCAGAAGGTCATTCGGACGAGGTTGAAGAGGCCTTGAAGACGGTACAAGACGCGTTCGAGAAGGACCCCCGAGACGACCTCGAGCTTTGAATGTTTCACGTGCAACAGTTGCCCACAGGGCCACGGCCCCCAATCGACGTTTCACGTGAAACATGGACGCGGGAAGCGCGTTTGACCCCTGGGCACCCCTGGGTTTAGATCCCGGCAATGGCCTTTCAGACCCAAATCCGTGAGGCCCTGTCCGACCTCGAAGCTGCCGGCCTTCTCCGTAGCCCCGTTCGGATTTCCGGCCCCCAGGGCCCCGAGGTTGAAATCGACGGCCGCCGTGTCCTCTGCTTTTGCTCCAACAACTACCTTGGCCTGGCCAACCACCCCGCACTCGTCGCCGCCACCGAGGCAGGCCTGCACCGCGAGGGCGTCGGCGCTGCCAGCTCGCGCCTGATCACGGGAACCATGGACGCCCACCGGGAGGCGGAGGTCGCCTACGCCAACTTCGTTCGAGCTCCTGCCGCCGCCCTGTTCTCCAGCGGCTACGCCGCTAACGTCGGAACGGTTCAAGCCCTCGCCGGGTCTGGCGATGTGATCTTCAGCGACGCATTAAACCACGCAAGCCTCATCGACGGCTGTCGCCTGTCGCGGGCACAGGTTCACGTCTACTCACACCGAGACGTCGACCACCTCGAGTCGCTTCTGCGAGAACACCGGCCGAGGTCACGCCGCGCACTCATCATCACCGATTCCCTCTTCTCCATGGATGGGGTGACCGCGCCCCTGCGCGGCGTCGCTGCGTTGGCGCAATCCTTCGATGCGGGGCTGATGGTCGATGAAGCGCACGCCCTTGGCGTGTTTGGACCGGACGGTCGAGGCCTCTGCGCGGCACAAGGCGTCGAACCCGATGTCGTCGTCGGGACCCTTGGAAAGTCGTTCGGCGTGGCTGGCGCGTTCACCGCGGCCAGCGAAGAAATCGTCTCCCTCATCCGGAACCGAGCGCGGAGTTTCGTCTACTCGACCGCGCCTCCGCCCTTGGTCGCGCGCGCCGCAATCACGGCCTTGCACTTGGTCCGCGAGGCCGGCGATGCCCGCAAAACATTGCTCGCAAACGCTCACAAACTGCGCTCGGAGCTCCGCATGCTGGGCTTCGAGGTGCCCGATGGCGAAAGTCAGATTCTCCCTGTTTTAATCGGGGACAACGATCGTACAATGCGGCTCTCGGCGAAGCTTCTCGCCCGAGGAGTATTCGTGCAGGGGATCCGGCCACCGACGGTCGCAGAAGGAACCGCCAGGCTTCGGCTGACGCCTATGGCTACACATCGACCAGAACACATCGAACGAGCGATCGACGCATTCGCGTCCATCGTTCGTGACCAATAGCGCGAAGAATAGGAGGACGCGAAATGAAGGGCGCGTTCATCACAGCGACAGGCACTGGAGTTGGAAAGACATGGCTTGCGAGTGCGCTCACGACCGCGTGCGTGCAGAGAGGTAAACGTGTCGCCGCGATCAAACCGATCGAGACCGGTGTCGACCCAGATCCGATGGACGCGCTCGAGCTTGCGCGGGCATGTGGCAATGAATCGTTGGCGACCGCGTCCGGCTTGTATCGCGCGAAGGAACCACTGGCGCCATACGCAATCGAAAAGCGTGGCGGTCCAAGTGTTGGCTCACTTCGTGCGCTCGCCAAACGCGTGCGCGAGCTAGCGCACGATGCGGACTATACGATCGTCGAAGGCGTCGGCGGTGTGTTGGTTCCGATCGATCGCGAACACACGATCGCGGACCTCGGCGCGCTTCTCGATTTGCAAACCGTCGTGGTGGCACGCAACGCGCTCGGCGTGTTGTCATACACGCTCACGGCAGTGGAGGCGCTTCGCAAGAGAAAGGTCTCGGTGCGAGCGATTGTCCTCAACCACGTGGAGCGAAACCACAAGGACGACTTGAGCCGGACGTCAAACGCCGATGTCCTTGCCGACTATTTCCCTCGCATTCCGATCGTGCGAGTTCCTCGTGTGCAAGGCCCCAACGACATGGTCGACGCTGCGACACAGCTGCTCAACACATTGAAAATATAGGCTTTCTGAACCTGTCGATGTGTATCGGTTTCGATACTTTTCTCAGAACGTTCCTGATACCATCACACCGGTCGGCGACACAGAAACCTGCGTCTTTCGTTTCTCTTTGCCGCGCTTCGCGCTGAGCGCGAGCCACGTTGCACTGCCTGCCAGCGCGGCAATCCCGACGCCGCCATACACCCACGTCCATGCGGTTGCGGAGCTCTCGGTCACGCATCTTCCCGCGACTTCTTGTGCGCACGATCCGTTCTTCGCGAGAGCTACACTCATCGCGGTGACACCTGCAACGCCCACCGCTGCCAATGCACTCGAACCGATGATCGCGGAAGTCGGGATACGCGTGCCGTCGCTCCGCGCCTCGTTCTGCGTCGGCGTTTGATAGCGGATCGTCGCTTCTTCGAGCGCGCGCTCGGTTGCTTCGCGTTCCGCGATCGATTGTCGAAGTGCGATGATGCGTTCTTGCACCTCCGCTTCGCGTGCTGCGGTCTCGGTCTCTTCGAGATAGTGTTCGAACGCTTCGAGCGCTTCTTCTTCGCGCTGCAGTCGATCTGCCGCGACGCCAATGTTGTACTGCAGCTCGCCTCTACGGCTCAGCCGATACGCATGCCGGAAATAAACCAACGCCCCCTCGTAGTCGGCTTGCTCGAACGCGGCTCGGCCACGCTCGAAGTACTCCCGCGCCGCCGCATCGTCTGGCGTCCGTTGCGCTGCTGCAGGTACGGCGCAAACCAGGCCTAGCAGCAGCACGGCCGAACACACCAAGCGAAGAGCGATCCCCCAGGTCTCCCCCATGGCTTCAAGGTAGCGGCCCGTCCTTCGAGTTGCACGAACAAGGCGCGCAGCTATACGAACGCCCGACCTTGGGGTTGTAGCTCAGTTGGGAGAGCGCCGCGTTCGCAATGCGGAGGTCAGGGGTTCGATTCCCCTCAGCTCCACCGTTTTCCAAGGGTTGAGGCGTGCCGGTTGACGCGCCTGCTCGAGCCTGGGGGGAGCGAGTTGCACCGCCCAAAACCGCGACTAGGCTCCCGCGCCTATGGCTCGCGTAATCAACTTCAGTGCGGGGCCCGCAACCCTTCCGTTGCCGGCTCTCGAGTATGCCCACCACGAGTTCCTCGACCACGAGGAGACCGGGATGTCGCTCATCGAGCACAGCCATCGCGGCGCGGCGTACGCGAAGGTTCACGAAGAAACCAAGGCTCTGTTCCGCGAGCTTCTCGACGTTCCGGACACCCACGAGGTGCTCTTCATGCAGGGCGGCGCGACAGGTCAGTTCGCACTCGTGCCGATGAACCTTCGCGGCGAGGGCCAGTCGGCGGACTACATCATGACCGGCGCGTGGAGCGACAAGGCACTCGCCGAAGCCAAAATCACCGGTGACGCGCGCGAGGCTGGCACCGGCAAGGCCGACGGGAAGTACACCCGCGTCCCGAAGCAGGCCGAGCTCGACCTCGACCCCAACGCAGCCTACGCGCACTTCACGACCAACAACACGATCATGGGAACGCAGTTCCACGAGTACCCGGACAGCGGAGACGTTCCGCTCGTCGCGGACATGTCGAGCGACATACTCTGGCGCCCCATCGACGTCTCGAAGTTTGGCCTGATCTACGCCGGTGCTCAGAAGAACCTAGGCCCCGCAGGCATCACAGTGTTGATTCTCCGTAAGGACTTGGCGGAGCGCAGCCCGAGCACGATCCCCAAGATCTTCCGGTACAAGACAATCCTCGACGGCGACTCACTGCAGAACACGATCCCGACCTTCCCGGTCTACATGGTTCGCAACGTGCTCCGCTGGGTTCGTGACCAGGGCGGCGCGACGGCGATGGAAAAGCGCAACCGCGACAAGGCCGGCTACATCTACAACATGATCGATGAGAGCCAGGGATTCTTCCGCTGCCCGGTTGAGGTCGAGTCACGCTCGATGATGAATCCCGTCTTCCGCCTCCCGACCGAAGAGCTCGAAAAGAAATTTATCGCCGACGCCGCCAAAGCCGGCATGGTCGGTATCAAGGGCCACCGCTCCGTGGGCGGCATTCGCACCTCGATCTACAACGCGATGGAACCCGCCGACGTCCAAAAGTTCGTCGACTTCGCCAAGGCTTTCGCCCAAAACAACGCCTGAAAAAGGGGGGCTTTGTCCGCTTCTTCTGCGGGACCCCTTGGGCAGCGGCTTGTCCTACCCCGCCGCCCCCACGCTATCGCCTAGGATTACTTCCCAGGCGGCTTGGTCGCGTACGTCTCGTAGAGGTATCGCCGGATGTCGTCCGACTCGAACATCTGCACGCCCGTATTCGGATCGAGCAGATACGGCACTTTCATCTCGCTCGAGATCGCGACGAAGCCTTCTCGATCGGGGCTTCGCCGGGGCACATTACGGAGCTGATATGGAAGCTCGAGCTCGCACAGCGCCTCCCGTGCGATACGGCAGAACGGCGAGCCTTCATACGAATAGAGCTCGAGTAGCTTCTCCGGCTGGCGCGACCCAACGGCGCGTCGGCCTCGGTTCGGACGGAACCCCGAAGCCAGCATCGATGTCGACACCGCAAACGCGCGCTGGCGTAGGAACCAAGGCGCTCGGCCTTCGCCATATTCGCGAAAGAGGTACGCGACGATGTCCGCCGATTCGTACATCGAAACCCCGCTGTTTGGATCGACGAGATACGGAAACTGATAGCGCCCGCCCGCGCTCTTCACCTTTTCCCGGAATAGCTTGCCGCCCCTCGGACAAGGGTAGATGATCGGATCCAAGCTGAGCGCTGACAGTGCTTCGCGGGCGATGCGGCAGTAGGGGCAGACCTCGAACTCGTAGAGCTCCAGCGGCTGTTCGGGGACCTTGCTGCGCTCATAGTAGAAGTTACCAAAATTGGGACGAGCTGCGCTGGCGGCAGTCGCGGTCGTCACATCGATAAACCGGGCAAGCCTCATCTGCTCTTCATTAAGGGGACTGTCCCCGTTTTCAAGGGGTGATAGCCTTCAGCCATGGCGCGGGAGCTCGAGCTGGTCACCGATTTGCGGCCCAAAGGGGACCAGCCAGCAGCAATTTCCGAGCTCTTGGAGGGGCTCGCGCGCGGCGACCAGCACCAGGTTCTCCTTGGAATTACCGGAAGCGGAAAGACCTTCACAGTGGCCAACGTCATCGCGGCGACTCAGCGCCCGACGCTGATCATGGCCCCCAACAAGACTCTAGCCGCGCAGCTCTACAGCGAGATGCGCGAGCTCTTTCCCAACAACGCAGTCGAGTACTTTGTCAGCTACTACGACTACTACCAGCCCGAAGCATACATCCCGTCGAGCGACACCTATATCGAGAAGGACGCCATCGTCAACGACAAGGTCGATCGTATGCGTCACAGCGCGACGCGATCTCTGCTCGCCCGACGCGACGTGATCATCGTTGCAAGTGTGTCGTGCATCTACGGTATCGGCTCGTCGGAGTGGTACCAGGAGATGTTGATCAACCTAGAGGTGGGACAAGAGTTCCGACGTGATCTGCTCTTGCGCCGCCTCGTCGACATCCAATACCAACGCAACGACATCGACTTTCATCGCGGCACGTTCCGCGTTCGCGGCGACGTGGTCGAGATCTTTCCCGCTCACTCGGAAAACCTCGCGGTGCGGATCGAATATTGGGGCGACGAGATCGAGCGCATCGTCGAGATCGATCCAACGCGCGGCAAAGTGCTCGAGGAGCTCGACCAGTACGGGATCTATCCGGGCAGCCACTACGTCACGCCGGCCGAGCATCGAAAACGGGCGATCGAGTCGATTCGGGAGGAGCTCCTGGAGTGGCTCCCCAAGCTCGAATCCGAAGGCAAATTGCTGGAAAAACAGCGTCTCGAGCAGCGAACGATGTACGACCTCGAGATGCTCGAACAGATGGGATTCTGCCACGGGATCGAGAACTACAGCCGGCATCTTTCTGGACGCAACGAAGGCGACCCGCCCCCAACTCTTCTCGACTACTTCCCGGACGACTTCCTCGTGATCCTGGACGAGTCCCACATCACGGTCCCGCAAGTTGGTGCCATGTTCAAAGGCGATCGGTCTCGGAAAGAGACGTTGGTCGAGCATGGGTTTCGCATGCCGAGTGCGCTCGACAATCGACCACTGCGCTTCTCCGAATGGCAGGAGCGTATCGGCCAAGCCATTCACGTGAGTGCAACACCAGGGGACTGGGAGATCGAACATGCGGGTGGTGTCATCGTAGAGCAGGTGATTCGTCCGACGGGGCTTCTCGATCCGCAGTTGCACGTTCGTCCGACGAAGCACCAGGTCGACGACCTGCTCGGTGAGATCCGCGAGCGTGTTGCACGTGAAGAACGCGTCCTGATCACTACTCTGACGAAGCGAATGGCCGAAGACCTCACGGAATACTACGGCGAGCTCGGCGTTCGGGTGCGCTACCTTCATAGCGACATAGACACACTTGAACGTGTTGAAATTCTTAGAGATTTACGCCGTGGGGAGTTCGATGTCTTGGTGGGAATCAATCTCTTGCGGGAGGGGCTCGATCTGCCCGAGGTGTCGTTGGTTGGCATCCTCGATGCCGACAAAGAGGGCTTCCTGCGTTCGCCGCGGTCGTTGATTCAGACCATTGGGCGCGCGGCACGCAACGCCAGCGGCGAGGTGTTGATGTACGCGGATCGAGTCACCAAGGCGATGCGCTACGCGATCGAGGAAACCGAGCGCCGGCGCGCGCGCCAAATGGAGTACAACGAGGAGCACGGCATCACTCCCCAAACGATCAACAAGGCGGTACTCGAAATGGATCCATCCACCGGCGCCGGCGACTACGTCGTGATTCCAATCTTGAGAAAGGGCGAAGCCACGGACGACCCGGCTGATATCCCCGCACGCATCGAGGAGCTCCGGAGTGAGATGTTGCTGGCGGCCGAGGAGCTCGAGTTTGAAAAGGCGGCTGAATTTCGCGATCAGGTCGAACGACTCCGCGCGCAGCTCGCGCCCGGCAAGAACAAAGCCAAGCGCGATCGCGGC
>CALJYC010000393.1 GCA_937984275.1 uncultured bacterium
GGGTGGGGGCTACACGTACGAGGGCAAAGTCCTCGCGGACATCTTCGCGCAATTCGGCTTTCAGCCATTGATGACCGCAAACGCCCCTCCCGGTCGGGATACGTTCAACGTCGGCAACGATTGGTACGTGACGATCGGCGCGACGGTTCATACCAAACCGCTCTTCGGCAAGAACAAGAACTAACTCAGGCGTCGGTCCCGCCGAGGCGGTCGAGCAGCGCCTTCGCCATATCCGCGACTTCTTGGCGCTCGAGCTCGCGGGTGTCGGCGCTCTGGTAGCTCTCGGTGTCGGCCTCGGGAAGCCCTTGCAGGAATCGGCTGGGCGTGATCTTTACGAGCCGACCGCGAGCAACGCGCTCCTTGTGCCGTGTCAGGTAGAGCACGTCGCGCGCACGCGTGACGCCTACGTAGAAGAGGCGGCGTTCCTCTTCGAGATCAGCCATCGTGGCACCGGTGATCTTGGGGTCGGTCGTTCTCGCATGGGGCAGCACGCCTTCGACGCAGCCAATTAGAAACACCACGGAGAATTCGAGCCCTTTTGCGGAATGCAGCGAAGAAAGCGTCACCTGTCGGCCTGGCTCGGGCTCGTCGGGATCGCTCGGGTCTAGGGCAATGTGATGCAGAAGCTGCTGCAACGCCTCGCGATCAGCCCCACTGCGCGCCTCGAGCCGCTCGACGCTGCGTAAGAGGAAATCGACATTCGCGCGGCGTCGTTGCGCCTCTGCGCTTCGGTCCGAGTCGTCCCGCAACATTCCGACGGCCCGCAACAGGGAGGTCGCGGTGTCCGCTAGGCCTCCCGCTCGAAACCCCTTCCCTGCGATCTCGATCGCGTCGCCCAGGCGCGCGGCCGAACCCTTGGCTCGCGCCGAAAGCGCTTCGATCCGGTCCGCCCCCTTGAGAGCCCGGAGAAGGCTCATGCGATGTGCTTCTGCGTGCTCCACGATGTGGCGAAGCGATTGGGCGCCCAAGCCTCTGGCCGGCGTGTTCACGATCCTGCGCAGCGAGAGCTCGTCGCGTGGGTTCAAGGCCACACGCATGTACGCAATGCCATCCTTGATCTCTTTGCGATCGAAGAACTTGGTTCCTCCGAACACGCGGTACGCGACCCCGGCCACACGGAGTTCCTCTTCGAGACGCTTGGCCTGCGTGTTCGATCGGTAGAGCACTGCAATCTCCCGCGGATCGGTCCCCTCCCGTTCGAGCTTACGGATCTCCGACGCGACGAATTTCGCCTCTTCCTGGGGTTCGGGAAGAGCGCACACGCGCACGGGCGGCCCAGCCTCTCGCACCGGCTTCAAGACTTTGGCATAGGGGCGCTTGGGCGATTTCTCGATCGCTGCGTTGGCCACGTTCAATATCGAGGCGCGGGATCGATAGTTTTGCTCCAGCTTCGTGACGACAGCGCCCGGAAAATGCTGCTCGAAGTCGAGAATGTTGTCGACGCATGCGCCACGCCATCCGTAGATCGACTGGTCGTCGTCGCCGACGACACATACATTTCCGCGCTCGTTGGCGAGCAACCGAACGAGATCCAGCTGTGCCACGTTGGTGTCTTGAAACTCGTCGACGAGGACGTGCGCAAATCGAGCACGCCACTTGCTGCGAATGCCAGGGCGGTCGCGAAGGAGCACGACGGGCTTGATGACCAAATCGTCGAAATCCACCGCGTGCATGTCCGCAAGCGTCTCCTCGTACGCACCATAGATGCTGACGGCTGCCTGATCGTACTCGTCCCCCTTGGCCCGCACCTCCCGGGGCTTCAGGAGGGCATTCTTCCAGAGCGAGATCCGAGATAGGATCGCCTGTGCGTCGAGCTGCCGGTCTGCTTTCGCTTCGGTTCGCAGGAGCTCCCGGACCACGCCGAGGCTGTCACCTTGATCGAAAATCGTGAAGCGAGAGCCCAGCCCCAACGCCTTGGCCTCCTCACGCACGAACCGCACCCCGAAGCTATGAAACGTGGATAGCCAAATCGCATTTGCCGTCTCGTCTCCAACCGTTACACCGATGCGCTCGCGCATCTCGTTGGCGGCTTTGTTGGTGAAGGTCACCGCCAAGATCGAGCCCGGCTGGACGCCGCTCGCAAGCAGCCGCGCGATCCGGGCGATGATGACGCGCGTCTTCCCCGAACCCGCGCCTGCCAGAACCAACAGTGGCCCTTCTTGGTGCTCTACTGCCGCCCGTTGCTGTGCATTGAGTCGCAAGGCTGCCCCAAGTAGCCCGGGCGGTGTGGGAGTTCAAGGCAACTAGACGCTCTTCCCCACGACGCCTCTCGCCCTTGCTACAATGCACGTCATGGGTGAGGAAATCGAACGAAAGTTTCTCGTCAGGTCAGACCGGTGGCGCGAGACGGCCGATAGCGCGCGGTACCGGCAGGGCTTTCTGTCGACCGAGCCCGAACGGACGGTGCGCGTCCGAGTAGCCGGACCACGGGGCTCGATCACGGTCAAAGGAAAGAACGTGGGCGCGCGCCGCGCCGAGTTCGAGTACGAGATCCCAGTGGCCGATGCCGAGCGAATGCTCGATACTCTTTGCAAACGCCCTCTCATCGAAAAGGTCCGATACACGGTCACCGTCGCCCCCCACACCTGGGAGATCGACGTCTTCGAGGGCGACAACGCAGGGCTCGTGGTCGCAGAGATCGAGCTTGGGAACGAAAACGAAGCGTTCGACAAACCCGAATGGCTCGGCGACGAGGTCACCGATGACCCGCGCTACTTCAACTCCAACCTGGTGGAGAATCCTTACCGGACTTGGTAGTGCTACCGCTCCAAGAACTCGAGCAGGTTCGGGATGATGACTTCCGGCGCGTCCTCTTGGAGAAAGTGTCCGGCTTTGTCGAGCCACAGAATCGGCGCGTCGGGGAAGTCGGGTTGCCAGAGCCGTTTGTAGACGCCGGGGGGGAACACCGGGTCTTTCTTGCCCCACGCAAACGCAACAGGGCGATCCCTAAAGACCATGAGCCCCTGGTGTACCTCGTCGAGAAAGTCAGGCACGGGACCATTCGGACTGGCCGGAATCTGCCGGGGGAAGACTAGGATGCCCGTACGACTCGCGTAAGTCGGGTGCGGCGCGAGATAGGCCGCGCGCGAAGTGTCGTTCAGCCGGTCGCGGCGGATCGCCTGGAACAGAAGCCTCTTGACGAACGCATGAGCGCCTTTGATTAGAGCCTCGCCCACGAGGGGCGCCCGAATGAACCGTAGAATCGCGGGGACGTTCGTCCCTGGGGGCGGCCGGTGGGCGAACGTGTTCATGATGTAGAGGCTTCGCACGTTCTCCGGACGACGCGCGGGCCACGAAAGGCCAATCGGGCCGCCCCAGTCCTGGCCGACGACGGTCGCGTCCTCGAGACCGAGCGAGTCCATCAATGCAATCAGGCGTTCGGAGTGCTTCCGGATCGTGTAGAGACTCGCCTTGTTGGGCTTGTCCGAACGCCCGAATCCCAAGTGGTCGGGAACGACCACGCGGTACCCAGCCTCGGTAAGCGGCGTAATGAAGTGCCGGTAGAGATACCCCCATGTCGGGTTCCCGTGCACCAAGACCACGGGCCGCCCGTCGCGTGGACCTTCGTCCACGTAGTGCATCCGCCCGCTTCCCGTGTCGAAGTATCTCGGCTCATAAGGCCACGTCCCGTCAAAAGTCCAATCGACGCGCTGGGGTCCGGAGGAGTTGCTCATCGATCACTTCTACTCGGCTACAAATCGGTCCGGCAACCCCCTTTTCGCCGCGAACGGCGATTGCCCGCGGCGAGTGGTTGGTTTACGTCTCTAACATGCAGCTTCCTCCATGTGGCCTGTATCGAACGACGGGGCCTCTTGGGTCCGTGGGCGAGGGTCGGCTCGTCTATTTTCACAACCACGGAGACCCGGGGCCCGGTGTCTATCTTCCGAAGGAGTGGCGCTACAACCGCGCACAGTTCGAGGCGAAGGGGCAGACGCTCGCCGACCCGAGCTTGGTGCGGTTCCTGCAGCCCCTTCCGCCCGAAGGATTCTACCGCGTGGTCGAGTCCTTTCATTGTTGTGAGAAGCAGTGTCGTCTCTTCGAACAAGACGCGCTGTTGCAGCTCGGATACAACGCCGATGCCGATCCAATTCTCTTCGCCCCCGAATTGGTTGACTCGATGTTCGCGATTCCGGCGAAGGGTTGGAAGACGACGCTCGAAACGCTGGGCAAGGTGCGTCAGGTCCAGGTCCCCGTGACGACGCGCGACACGTCGCCGCCGCAGTAAGCGACCAAGTGTGAGGTGGCTCACTTTTCGCTATTCGGGCCAGCTGCTTATACTGATCATCTGAAAAGCTTAGATGGGGTGGCTTGCGAAAGATATGAGTGGGGGTCGAAGCACTGCCCCGGGTGAAAGCGGGCCGCTCGATCGGTGGCTAGCGCGTGTCATCCCACGAGAGCTCGCGGAAGACGACATCCGAAGCCGGGACCGAGCGTTTCTCTTGACGCGCTTCACGATGGTCGCAGCCGTCATCGTGTTGCTCTTCGCCCCATACTTCGCTCTCTATTTGAAGCTTCCTTACACGGGCTTGATGAACATTTTCTACGGGATCAGCCTAGCGCTGACCCCAGTGATCTTGCATCGCACGCGTTCGCTCCGACTCGCCGCGAACTGGACGCTGTCATGTGGGTTCGCGGTCTTGCTCTTCGAGAGTTGGGTTCTTGGAGGGGTGTCGAGCCTTGCGTACCCGTGGCTCTCGTGTCTGCCCATGGCGGCGATGCTGCTTCGCGGAGTTCGTGGCGGAGCGCTGTGGACATTGGTCTCGGTCCTAGGCGTTGTCGGCGTCGGCGTTGCGGACACGATGGGTTTGCTTCCGAGCGGAGCAGCGTTGGGCGTAACCGCGCGAGGCGCGACGGTGGTAACTGTCGCGGCGTTGACCCTGGCGCTTGGCGGCTTGGCCTGGCTGGCCGAAAGCCGGGCGGAGGATCTCTTGCAGGACCTTCAGCGACAGAAGCTGATCTTCCAGGAGCGGTCTGTTCGCGACTGGCTGACCGGTCTTGCCAATCGCTCCTTGCTGACCGAATGCCTAATTCAAAGTTGGGAACGCGCTCGACGGCACGGACCACGCGGCGCCATGTTCTTCATCGACCTCAACGATTTCAAACTGGTCAACGACGAACACGGACATGCGGCTGGCGACCAGGTACTGCGAGAGGTGGCGTTGCGCCTTCAAGACGCGGTGCGCTCGTCAGACCTCGTAGGGCGGATCGGCGGAGACGAGTTCGCGCTGATCGTCGAAGGCGTCGAGAGCCAGAACGACGTTGCTGTGCTCGCCGACAAGGTCGCGGATGAGATCGAAGCCCCGATCGAGCTCGATGGCTCCACCGTCCACGTCGGCGCCAGCATCGGCATCGCGTTTTTCCCGGACCGCGAGTGTCACTTCGGGGACCGCATCACTTTGCCGAGTATCCCGGCCAACGCCAACATCGCTCGGGGCGAGGTCGATCACGAGTCGGTCAGGCGACTCCTCGAGAAAGCCGACGCCGCAATGTACACCGCCAAACGCAAGGCGTTACGATTCTGGGTCCACGCGCATGTGGCAGACGAAACGCTCCGCGGGACCGTTGGACTGGTCAGCGAGCCACCGCCAGCCGCCTAGCGCTGGCGTCTAGCTCAGCCGCCTGCATGCGCTAGGGTTGCCGGGTGAAATCTACAATTGGGATTCTGACAGGCGGCGGCGACGTACCCGGCCTCAACCCGGCCATCCGCGCCGTTACGATTCGTGCATTGCGGGAGGGTCATCGCGTCATCGGCATTCGCCGGGGCTGGGGTGGTCTGGTCGATATCGTCCCGGACAAGGACGCGGACAATAGCGAGCACGTGCGCGTCTTGACCGAAGAGATCGTCAACAAAGCAGGACGGACCGGCGGCACGTTTTTGCACAGCTCGAGGACGCGCCCGAGCACGTTGCCAAAGACGCTCATGCCTCCCCATCTGCGAGACAAGTATCAAGACGACTCCAACGACATTACCGATGACGTGCTGAAGAATCTCGACTTCCTCGGCATCGATTGTCTGATTCCGATCGGCGGCGACGACACGCTCAGCTATGGGGCGCATCTGCACCAACGTGGAGTTCCGGTGGTCGCCATTCCCAAGACCATGGACAACGACGTACCGGGGACGGACTACTGCATTGGGTTCAGCACCTGCGTGACGCGCACGATCGCGCTCACCCACCAGCTGCGTACATCGGCCGGCTCACACGAGCGTTTCCTCGTCATCGAGGTATTTGGCCGTTATGCGGGGTACACGGCGCTGCTGCCAACGATGGCAGGCGCAGCGAATCGTTGCGTCATCCCCGAGCACCCCTTCGACATGGAGCAACTCACGGAACTCATGGTGCACGACCGCAATCAGAACCCAAGCAACTACTCGGTGGTACTCGTGTCCGAGGGTGCTCAGATTGCTGGCGACTCCGACATGTCGTTCGAGGGTGAGGAGGCGGACATGTTTGGTCACCGAAAGCTAGGTGGCATCGGCGATCGCGTCGCGAACGGGCTCAAAGAGCTCTCGCCCAAGTACAACAACGGCCGCCGTGTCAACGTCGTCAGCCAACGACTAGGCTACCTGGTCCGCTGCGGCGATCCCGATGCGCTGGACTCGATCGCTCCGATGGCGTTTGGCAACCTGGCGTTGGACCTGGTCACCGCCGGCACTTCGGGCCGACTGGTCTCGGTTCACAACGGCCGCTACGGCAGCGTTCCGATGGAGTCGATCATTGGGACTAAGAAGGCCGTTGACGTCGAGAAGTACTACGACACCGAACGCATGCGTCCAAAGTACAACGCCTTCGGCGACCTCCCACTCTTCGTGATGACGAGCGACGCGTAGACTGTCTGTCCCATGGCCTCCCGCTCCCGACTCCTCCGTGCCCGCGCGCTCAAGGCGATGTTCAAAGCGCACGCTACAGTTTACGAGCGCAGCGGCGGACGCATCGGTGCTTGGTTGGGCCTCCCTACGTTGCTCTTGTCCGTCACCGGCCGCAAGTCCGGCCAGACCCGCTCGACACCGCTCGTGTATTTTCAAGACGGCGAGAGCTATGTGGTGGTCGGCTCCGACGGGGCGGCAAAGCGCGACCCCCAATGGTGGAAGAACCTTCAGGTCGATCCGATCGGAGCCGTTCGCGTGGGTCGCAAGAAGCTCAGCGTGAAGGCATCACTCGCGACGGGCGACGAGCGCGAACGCCTCTGGGAGATCGGCAAGACCATCAACCCAATGTGGTCGAAGTACCAGCTCCGAACTGAACGTGAGCTGCCTGTCATCGTGTTGACTCCGATCGCTTGACCGGCGTCACGCGGAGGACCGGGTTTTTCGCATATCCGATCAGGACTTCGAGAACCAGCGGCGCAGCGTGCCGAGGAGCCCACCTTTTTCTCGCGCGATTTTCTTTTGGATCTGCCCAAGAGTCTTGGACGACGTCTCTAGCGGCTCGAAGCTCGATGCAAGCGCCGCGATCGAGTCTTGGAAGTCCCTGACGACGCCTTGGAGACTCGGGTCCGCATCGAGCAAGGCTTGAAGCTCCTGTTCGTCTTCCTCCGACGCTGCGCCAGCCGCGTGGAGAGCAGCCAGAAGCTCGGCTCGTTCCTTTTCGTCACTCATACGCGCATGCTCCGATGAATGATGGGGAGCATCGTGCGCAAGGCACGCATACCCGCGAGAATTCGCGATTTCACGGTTCCTACAGGAAGGTTGAGCGCCTCGGCAATCTGACCGTGCGACATGCCAAGAAAGTACGAGAGCTCGAGCACGGAACGCTGGTCCTCACTCAGCCGCTGGAACGCCTGCCTCAGAGCCTGGTGCCAACGTGTGGAAGATACGAGCACATCCGGCCGCCCGCCATCGGTGCCAAGACCGTGCCTCTGGCTGAAGAACTGCAACTGCGCATCCCCGTGCCGGCGCGTCCGCGCGCGTAACGCGTCGAGGGCTCGACTTCGTGCAACGGTGACCACCCATGCGACCACGCTGCCTCTGGAGCTGTCGTACTGTGGCGCACGTCGCCAAAGCTCGACGAAGACCTCTTGCAAGATTTCCTCGGCTTCCGCGCGAGAACCGAGCATCTTCATCAAAAGTGCAAGAACAGTACTGGCATACAGCGCGTAGAACTCGCTCAGCGGTGAACCCGAATCGCCAGCTGCCATCGCCGCAACGAGGTCGGCAGGATCATTCGGTCGCGCTTCGGTCATCATCTCTTCGTCAAGACCGGCTCGGCTTGAATGGTCGCGAGGCTGCCGACCGCGGCGTCATGGTCGCGGCACATCATAATTTCCTTTCCTGCCCTCTCCCACCATTGGGCCGCGTGCGGCTGCGACCACCGGTCGATCGGTAAACCGTGAAGTTGCTCCGCGATCTCCGCGGCCGACGCAGGGCGGTTGTCGCGTTTCTTCTCGAGGCACCGCATGATGATGCGCTCGAGATCGGAGTTGATGTCGCGCTCGACGACAGCCGAAGGGGGCTCGGGTATCGCGCTCAAGTGTTGCGCGCAGATCTCGATGGGGTTGGTCCCTTCGAATACGAAACGTCCCGTTAGCAAGTAGTATCCGACTGCGCCCAGCGCGTAGAGATCGGAGCGCGCGTCGACGGACGGAGGGTCGAGGATTTGCTCGGGGCTCATGAAGCGAGGGGTTCCAATGATCGCCTCGGTCCAGGTCTTCGTCGTGTCGACCTTGGAATCCACATTCTTCACCAGTCCGAAGTCCAGCACCTTCGTGACGTCGTGAGCACCGCCTTGTTGAGTCATCATGATGTTGTTGGGTTTGATGTCGCGGTGCACGAGACCGATTGCGTGCGCCTCGTGCAAGGCCATGGCGCACTGTCGCATGATGTGTATCACTCGGGATTCCGGAAGTTGGCCGTCGGCTTGCACGATTTCCAACAGCGTGACGCCGTCGAGCAGCTCCATCGCGTAGTAGAAGGTCCCATCTTCAGTGCATCCATAGTCGTAGATCGTGACCGTGTTGGGATGCCTGAGCTTCGCGGTCATCTGCACTTCGCGTCGAAACCGATCGATGTCCTCCGGCGCGTTCCGCTCGGGGCTCAACAGCTTGATTGCCGTGGGTCGCTTGAGCAGCCCATGTTGCGCGCGATAAACGGTCCCCATGCCACCCTCGCCGAGTTTCTCTTCGACCATGTATTGGCCAAGCTTCTTGGCGTCGCGCACATCTTTGCGCAGCCCATAGATCACGCGCGTAGCCCACGCCGCGAGGAGCGTGGTGAGTGACCATGCAAATCCGATCTGAATAGACTGGCTCCGGGCAAGCGTGGACCTGTCTTCGATGACGCGAAAGAACCCATGGCTGTTCCAGACATCGAGATCCACGGTAAGGAAGTTCAAGTAGACAGCGACCACGAGAGGGATCCCAATAGCGAGCCCGAGCCAAGTCGTGTGCCTCGCGGTGCTGGGAACGAAGATCGCCCGGGCGATGAGGCCGAACGACAGTGAGTAGGCCGTTGTCGTGGCGGCACCGGCGGCCGCCGGAAGATTGGCCCCCATGGCGACGAGAGCAATGCTCGTGAGGACTAGCCCAATGCCTTCGACGATTTGAATGGTCCGTGTCTGCAGGGGACGCGAACGACAGATCAACCACACGCAAGCGACGGGAATCCAAGAGACCGCATGAGCCCAGAAGGAGGCGTGTGCGACCTCCCCCCGCAAATACCCAAACGCTACCCCTAACAAGAGTCGGCCGATCAACGAGAGCAAGAGGATCACTGCCACGGTGCGGCCGAACGCCGCCACCCGTTGCTGCAAGAACTCCCGGCTGTCGGTGGTCTGACCTGCTTCCGTACTCACGAATCCCGGTTTTATCACATTCGCTTAATCCAACTGTGGGCCCTCGGCGTAGCCCCAATACAAGGGAGATTTCGACATGTTTGGAGCAGTCCACCAACCCGCCGTCAGCAACAGTCTTCTCACCGAGGTAGCCACCTCTGGTGTCTTTCCCGACCCGGCCCTGTTCGTCTATGCCGTCTTGGGCACCCTCGTGGTCGCGTCCCTCTTGGTCGCGTACGCCATTCTCGGTCGCTCGGCGCCGCATAGATTGTCTACCGGGCCTCGACTCGCGGGCGTGGCCGCCTCGTGTGCGAAAACGGTCTAGCGAGATCTATTTTGGAGATAGACTTTTTAGGTGAGTGAGTAGATGCTCACTTACGTGACTGGCCCTGTCGAATCGCTTTCTAAAGGAAACTCTAGCCGAAGCCGGCGGGCGGCAGAGACGCGGTCGAGGCTTCTGGTGGCTACGGCCGAGCTGCTGGCCGAACGAGGGTACAGCCGCCTGGCGACTGCGGCGGTCGCAGAGCGGGCGGGCGTCGCGCATGGAACGCTCTTCAAGCACTTCGCCACCAAGAGCGAGCTGATGGCAGCGACCACGGAGCTCGTTCTCGAGGAAATCATCGGAGAGTTTCTGACGATGGCGCAGGAGTTCGCCGGGAAGCCGGAGCCGATTGATCACGCGCTGCGCGCAGTCTGGACCTTATTTCGTTCCGAACGGCTCCAGGCCACGCTCGAGCTCTACGTCGCCGCGCGCACGGACCAGTCTTTGCGCGACGCCCTACGTCCAATCTTCACGACGCACCGAAGCGCGTTCCTCTCCGCAGCGCGTGCGCTGCTGCCCAGCACCGCCAACGAGGCCCACTTTGAATCCAACGTCACCGGGATTCTCGCGACGTTGCTGGGCGGGGCCGTGCTCTGGTCGGTCGTGCCCGAGCCTGAGTTCTTCCAATCGGAGCTGGCCTTTGTGGATCGCATCACGCGAGCAGAGCTCGCGCGCCTGGGATCGAAAGACGAGGACATATGAGCTGGACGAACAACAAACTCTCTGTGTTCTGCGCGGCACTGAGCGCCCTCCTTTGCAACGCAGCGTCCGCCAACATCGAGCCATCCTCGTACGACGCGAAGAGCATCGCCGCGGGCACGACGGGCATGGCGTACCTCGATAGTCCGTCGGCGCTGGCAATCAACCCCGCGAATCTGGCCGGAATCGACCGTGGTGGCATGAGCGTGAACATCACGCCGGTGTTCTCGGTGTCGCAAGCTCCCCTCGCTGGCGCCAACAGCGAAGTCCAATCCGACCTCGGATTTGGGCCAATCCCCAGTCTCTTCGGCGCGGTGCGCGTAGCGGATCGCGTGGTCCTGGGTTTTGGCGCTTACGCGCTCGGCATCTTCGGAGCGAAGTATTCGAACGTGCAGGACCTCTATGGGGAACCCGGCGCGACCGGAGACTTCGAGGTGAGATTCGTTTCGGGTGAAGCAGCGGTGGGCGTCGCCATCGAAATCATCTCCTCGCTCGATCTCGGACTCACCTTGCGGGTTCCTTTCGCCTGGCAAAAGGCGACGATGCCCGCCGAGCTTGGTGGCACCCTCATCCCAACGACCGCCACGCTCGGAGGCGCGGGCTGGCCCGGCGGACGAATCGGGCTCACCTGGCGTGCGACGCCGATGATCGCGGCCTCCGTGATGTACCGGACGGTCGCGACGAGTCGCCTGAGCGGCGACCTTCGAACGCTCGAAGGGCTCGACCTCAGCTCGAGCGTGACCTCGGAATTCTCGACACCGCACGTGCTGTCGGGGGGCGTCGCGTTCTCGCTGCTCAACCAGGCGCTGACGGTCGCGGGCGAGCTGCACGTGATGTTCTACGAAGCGTCTAATCAGGCACAAACGCTGCATC
>CALJYC010000394.1 GCA_937984275.1 uncultured bacterium
CGCTATGGGATCGGCGCGCTCGAGGAGTTCAAAGAGAAGAACTCGAGGCTCTACAACCAGCTCCTCTACTTGATGGGGCGGCACCTCTACTCCCAGGCGTCGTTCCGCCAGGCGATCGACGTCTTTCAGGAGGTCGACTCCAGATCTGCGCAGTACACGTACGCGAAGTTCTTCGAAGGTATTTCGTTCATTCGCATGCGCCAGGCCCGCCCGGCCATCGCATCGTTCCGTTCGATTCTGGAGGCGATCGATGCCGGCGACGTCGATGGCGTCGACGAGGGCCGTATGCGCAACCTCGCGTGGATTTCTCTTGCCCGCGTCTATTACACCGCGGCGAATCAGGCGAAGGGCGGTCAGATTGACGGCACGCTCCTCGGCCAGTCGGTCGAGTCCTGGACGAGGGTCGAACAGGCCAGCGAGTACTGGCTCGATTCACTTTTCGAGTCGTCGTGGGCGTTCTTCCTCGCCGATGAGTACTCCCGTGCGCTCGGTAACGTGCACACGCTGTACTCGCCGTATTTCGAGGATTCGTTCTATCCAGAGGCACTCGTGTTGAAGGCCGTGACGTTCTTCGTGAACTGCCAGGTCGACAATGCCGAGGCCACGGTGGCCCAGTACCACGATCGCTACGACCCGGTGAAGCAGGAGCTCGACGCGGTACTCCGAAAGCACCAGGACAACGCCGACTTCTTCGAGTTCCTGAAGAAGGTGCGGGCCGACCAAGCCGACCTCTCCGCTCGCGTTCGCCCGATCGTGTCGACCGCGTTGAGCGACCGCACGGTGCTTCAGCATCTCGAGTACGTCGCGATCCTCGACAAAGAAGAGGCTCGCCTTGGGAAGTCGGGCGAGAAGTTCCAGGGCTCGCCGATTGGTGAGAAAATTCTCGAAGACGTGTCACTCGCGAGAGCGTTCGCAGTCGACCAGGCCGGTGACCTGGCGCGTGGCCGCTATCAGCGACTGATTCGCGAGCTTCGAGATCTCAGCAATCAGGTCGACACGGTGGAGCTCGAGATCGCGACCTTCCGTCGCGGTCAGATCGATCAGGAGCTCCAACAGCAAATGTCGCTCGCCAAGAAGTCCAAGGGCGGCGACGTCAATGTGGACGAGGAACATCAGCTCTGGCCGTTCAATGGGGAGTGGTGGCGAGATGAGCTCGGGTTCTATCGACAACAGGTGACCAACCTATGCACGCGCTAACAAGATCGAAGTACGCAGCGAGCCTCCTTTGCGGATTGCTCGCGGTGGTGATGGGGGGCGAAGCAGCGGCGGAACAAGCGCCGATGAGTACTGCCCCGATGTGCATTCCGCCGAGCACGGAGCGAGCGATCGCGGCGTGTCCGGCTGGAGCGCGGAAGGAAGTGGCGAAAGAGGGGGGCAATGCGCCTGTCTCGCGCATGAAGGCGGCCGAGCCGAAGAAGGCCAAGAAGCAAGGTCCGACCGGCCCTTCGCTCCAGATCGACCTGAGCACTCGGCTCGGACGGGAGCAGACACGCGCGAGGGCTGAGAACCTGCTCGAGCGGGAGATCGCCATTCTTCAGCGACTCGTGAAGAACAGCGCGGACGATGACCCACGCCGGCCCGAGGTTCTGCTGCGTCTCGCCGAGACGCAGTTCGAGATGCAGATCGCCAAGAACGCCAAGGTTCGCTCGTTCGACGACCCGATCTACGAGGCGTGCACGCGGGACAAGGACAAGGCGCGGTGCAAGCAAGCTCGTGACGGCCAGAAGGCAGCCGAAGCCGACTTGGACAAGATCCGCGAGGACAGCATTCGGACTTACGCGACCCTCGTCCGCGACCATCCCAACTTCAAGCGCATGGACGAGGTCCTGTTCTCGCTGGCGTTTGCGCTCCAGGAGCTCAATCAGTTCGAAAAAGCACGCACGGTCTACCGGCGGCTGATCAAGGACTACCCGAAGAGCCGGTTTGTGCCGAACGCCTATCTGTCGTTTGCGGAGTTCTACTTCAACGACAGCGATATGGACGCGGCGGCGAAGTTCTACCGGAAGGTGCTCGAGTTCCCGCCGAAGCGAAACTCCGTGTATGGCTACGCGCTCTACAAGGTCGCTTGGGTGGAATACAACCGCGAGCGCTATCGGCAGTCTTTGCAGGGTTTCGTCGACATCCTCGAGTTCGCCCGCAACAACAAGTACGCCAACGACGCCAAGAACCTCGCGCGCCAGGCTCGCAAGGAGCTAGTGCTGCCGTATTCCCACTACGGCTCGCCCGGAAAGGCTCTCGATTTCTTCCGGCGGTACTCGAAGAGCGACGCCGAGGCTCACGAGATGCTCGAGAACCTCGCCGACCTCTACTACGACACGGGCCAATGGCCTCAAGCGATCACGGTCTACCACAAGCTCATGGCCGACGCGCCGCGCAGCAACTCGCTTTGCGATTGGCAGACCAAGGTCACCAGCGCGGTGATTTCGTCGCGGCCCAAGCAGGATCAAATCGTCGAGCTGAAGCGTCTCGTCGACGTCTATCGAAACTACAAGAAGGGCGGCAAGCCCGCCGACAAGGTCGCAGAGTGCAAGGTCGAGACGGCGACCACGATACTCTGGCTCGGGACTTCTTGGCACCGAGAGGCGGTCGGCACCGACGCGGCTCCGGGGACCAAGAACAAGAAGACCATGTCGCAGGCTGCGGTGCTCTACAGGACGCTGCTCAAAGAGTTCCCCGACATGGAACAGATGGAGTTTCCCAACATCGACAAGCGGGACTGGACCACCAAGTACAAGCTTTCGTACTTCTACGCCGAGCTGCTTTGGAAGATGGAAGAGTGGGCGCAGTGCGGACCGGCGTTCGACCGCGTCGTCGAGCAGAATTCGCAGGGTGAGTACACGAGCGACGCCGCCTATGCCGCGGTGCTTTGCTACAACAACCTGTACCAGCAGCAGTACGTGCCGCGTGAGACCGAGACGAAGTTCGTCAGCAAGAGTGACCAGAAGGCGATGAAGAACGCCAAGGCCACCAAGACGAACAAGTTCGCTCCGAAGAAGCTCACGCCGCTTCAGGACGGGATGCTCGAGGCGTTCAATCGGTACGTGTGTTACGTCGACAAGGCCGAAGACCTGTCGACGATCAAGTATCGCCGCGCTCGCATCTACTACGAGGCCAATCGCTTCGAAGAGGCCGCAGTGCTGTTCCGCGACATCGCGTTCAATCACAAGGACAGCGAGCTCGCCGAATACGCCGCGAACCTCTATCTCGACTGCCTCAACGTGCTCGGCACGCAGATCGCGCAGCCGCGCGTCGCTTGCGTTCACGAGCTCAGTGCTTCGATCGATCCGATGTCGGCGTCGTTCTGCGGCACGGAACAATTGACCGACGAGCACCCGGACCTTTGCGGGACGCTCGGCAACTTGCAGTGCCAAGTCCGTCGTAAAGAAGCGGAAACTTACCAGAAGACTCAGCAGTTCAAGAAGGCTGCTGCGACCTACGTTCGCATCTTCAGGCGCCACGACGAGTGCGGCGAGATGGATGAGATGCTCTATAACGCGGCGATCAACTTCGAGGCCGCACATTTGCTCGGCCGCGCCATTCAGGTGCGCACCGTGCTGATTGAGCGCTACCCGGAGAGCAAGCTTTCCAAGAAGGCGGTCTACCTGATCGGCCAGAACTTCCAGGCGCTGGCGTACTACGAACAAGCGGCGAAATACTACGAGCAGTTCGCCCGCAAATTCCCCGGTGAGGACGGCAAACGCTGTACCGCCGAGGACAAACAGAATGGCACCTGTCCCAACGCGATCGAGGGCCTAGAGCAGGCGACGTTCTTCCGGATTGGCCTCGGGGACGACAAGGCCGCCATGGACGACTCGGACCTGTTTGCGCGCAACTACAAGCGAAAGCTTCCGCGGCAGACCTCGCAGGTCATGTTCTCGATTGGCTCGATCTACGAGCGGCAGAAGCGGTGGTTCGAGGTCATCTCGCACTATCGCGACTATCTGAAGAAGTACGGCAAGGTCGGCATGCCGCATCAGCTGATCCAGGCGAATACGGCGATTGGCCGGGCGTTCTGGGAGCTCAACAAGAAGAGCGAAGCTAAAAAGCACTTCCAGGCCGCCGTGAAGGGTTGGACCGCCGGCGCGCCCAAGCGAATCCGAGCGCTCAACAACACGTCGAAGGAAAACAAGGTTCTGTACATTCGCCAGGCACTCGATAGCGCGGCGGAGTCGCAGTTCTACCTGTCGGAGTACAAGTTTGCCGAGTTCGAGAAGGTCGCGTTCCCGCAGTATCGCGGGGGCAAGAGCATGGCTCGCGTGAAGAAGTGGTCGGACACGGAGTTCAAAAAGTGGGTGACTCGCAAGCAGGGTGTGCTTCGGGCAGCTGAAGCTAGCTACGCGAAGGTCGCTAAGATGACCGTCAGCGCCGATGGCATTCAGATGAAGTCGGCGCCTTGGCAGATCGCGGCTGCTTCGCGGACCGGCGAGATGTACCGGAGCTTCGTGGACGAGTTCCGCGACGCGCCGATTCCGAAAGAGATCGAAAAAGACCCGGGGCTGTTCGACATCTATGTGGGCGCCTTGGACGACGTGTCCGAGCCGCTGCAGCGCCAGGCGATCGACAAGTTCGAGTTTTGTCTCAAGACCGCGACGCAGGTTCGCTGGTTCAACAAGTGGTCGCGCTCGTGTGAGCAGGAGCTCAACGGACTCAACCCGAGGAAGTATCCAGTCGCGGCCGAGCTTCGAGGGGAACCCAACTACGTCAAGGCCACCGTCGGTGACCCCGGCGCGGTGGACCTCGGCGCGATCAATCAGCAAAGGCTGAACACGAAAGATGCGGTCGCTAATAGGGAGGAGCCGTGATGCGAAACCATGAAGTAGCGTTCATTGCCATCGCGCTCATCGTGGGCTGCGGCGGAGAGAGCACGAGCTCCAAGAAGACGACCACTCCGTCCGCCGACGTTGCGCGGACCGCGGGGGGCGAGGCGATCACCACTGCCGACGGCAACGCCGTCAGCAAGAAGGCACACGGCAAGTGGGAGTCGGCCCTCGACGAGTTTCAGGCCAACGAAACGAGCGGTTGGACCTCGGCCAAGTGCAGCGCGTCTGAGAAAGCCTTCGAGCGCGCCGCCGATGCGCAGGGCGGCACCTTCGCCGAGGCGCACTACATGGCGGGTCTCGCGTTGTCGCGCTGCGGCGATTCCCGAGCCTACAAGCACTACGACGAGGCACTCAAGGTCGATTCGAAGTTCTGTAAGGCACGGGTGGGCCTTGGCCTTCGCGACCTAGAGAGTGGGCGCACCGCCCAGGCGAAGTCCGCGTTCGAGCAATCGATCAAGGACGATCCCCAGTGCACCTCGGGGTACACCAACCTTGCGATCGTGCAGCGGGCGCAGGGCCAAAGCGACGAGGCGCTCAAGAACCTTCGACGCGCGCTGGCCATCGAGTCCGACTATTTGTCGGCCTTCAACCAGATGGCGCTCCTTCATTACGACCGCGGGCGCAAGGGTAATGCGGCCGAGCTCGATCTCGCCGAGGTCGTGTGCCGGCAGGCGCAGATGCTCGATGCGGACTACGCGCCGATCTACAACACCTGGGGCCTGATCAAGGTCTACAAGGGCGACGTGATCTCGGC
>CALJYC010000395.1 GCA_937984275.1 uncultured bacterium
TGTCCTGGATGCGACGGAGTACGTGATGGCGTGCTTCGAAGTCGTCGACAGCCGCGTTCATGACTGGAAGGTCAAGATCCAGGACACCGTTGCCGACAACGCCAGCTGTGGCTTGTTCGTTCTCGGTGACGAGCATGCGGATCCGAAGGGGCTCGACTTCCCGAACCTGAAGATGCGTGTCTACAAGAACGGTGAGCTTCTCAGCGAGGGATTGGGTTCGGCGGCGCTAGACTCCCCGCTCAACTGCGTGAGTTGGCTGGCAAACACCTTGTCGGAGTTTGGTATCAGCCTAAACGCAGGCGATGTAGTGCTTTCGGGCTCGTTGGTTCCGCTCGAGCCCGTCGTCGCGGGGGACGAGATGCGTCTCGAAGTCGAAGGAATTGGAACCGCGTCGGTGCGTTTCACATAGGAGTAGGGAGAGATGACGACGAAAGTGAAGGCAGCGATCATCGGATCCGGGAACATTGGCACCGATCTGCTCTACAAGGCCCTTCGAAGCGAGATCATCGAGCCGGTATGGATGGTCGGTATCGATCCGGAATCCGAGGGGCTCAAGCGCGCGAAGGAGCTCGGTCTCAAGACGACCGCCGACGGTGTCAAGGGTATGGAGCCGCACATCGCAGACGACAAAGTTCAAATCGCCTGGGACGCGACCAGCGCGTACGTGCACGAGTCGAACAACGAGCTCGTCAAGAAGTACGGCGTCAAGATGGTCGACCTCACCCCAGCTGCGATTGGGCCATTCTGCGTGCCGCCCGTCAACCTCGAGGAGATGGTGGGGCGTAATGAGCAGAACGTGAACATGGTGACCTGCGGCGGTCAGGCGACGATTCCCATGGTCGCCGCAGTGAGCCGCGTGCAGCCGGTCGAATACGGCGAGATCATCGCAACGGTGTCATCCCGTTCGGCAGGACCAGGAACGCGAAAGAATATCGACGAGTTCACGCGCACCACGGCCAAGGGTGTCGAGGTCGTCGGTGGCGCGGACCGCGGCAAGGCGATCATCATCATCAATCCCGCGGAGCCGCCACTCATGATGCGCGACACGATTCACTGCCTGACCAAGGATGCTCCGAAAGAGAAGGAGATCATCGAGTCCGCTCAGCAGATGATCGCGGAGGTCCAGAAATACGTGCCGGGCTACACGCTCAAGAACGGACCGGTGTTCGATGGGAACCGCGTGTCGTTCTTCATGGTGGTGGAAGGCCTTGGCGACTTCCTCCCGAAATACGCGGGCAACCTCGACATCATGACGGCAGCCGGCCTACGGACGGCCGAGCTCATCGCCGAAGAAATCCAGCGCGCGGAGGCAGCATGAATCTCGAAGGCAAGAAGGTTACGCTCCACGACATGAGCTTGCGCGATGGGATGCATCCCCAGCGCCATCAGCTCACCGCAGACCAGATGATTCAGGTGGCTACCGCCCTCGATGCTGCGAGTGTGCCGCTCATCGAGGTGACGCACGGCGACGGCCTCGGCGGGGCGTCAGTGAACTACGGCTTCCCCGCCGCGAGCGACGAGGAGTACCTGCGCGCGGTAGTGCCGAAGATGAACAAGGCGAAGATCTCCGCCTTGCTGATCCCGGGAATTGGCACGGTCGATCACTTGCGGATGGCGCACGACTGCGGGGTGCACACCATTCGGGTGGCCACGCATTGCACCGAGGCGGACGTTGCGGAGCAGCACATCGGCCTCGGCGCCAAGATGGAGATGGACACCGTGGGCTTCTTGATGATGGCTCACATGATTCAGCCCGAGCAGCTCCTCCAGCAGGCCAAGCTCATGCAAGGCTACGGCGCGAATTGCATCTACATCACCGATTCGGCTGGCTACATGCTTCCCGACGACGTGACTGCGCGTGTCGGCCACCTTCGCGAGAAGCTCGACGCGGACGTCGAGGTTGGTTTCCACGGACACCACAACATGCACATGGGCATCGCCAACTCGCTTGCGGCGGTCGAGGCCGGGGCAATGCGGATCGATGGGTCGGTCGCAGGCATGGGCGCCGGTGCCGGGAACACGCCACTCGAGGTCTTCGTGGCGGTGCTCCATCGCATGGGCGTCGAGACCGGGGTCGACATGTGGAAGCTCATGGATATCGCCGAAGAGATCGTCTATCCGCTGATGACCCACAAGGTTCGCGTCGACCGTGATTCGCTCACGCTCGGGTACGCTGGTGTGTACTCTTCCTTCTTGCTCCATGCGAAGCGCGCCGCCGAGAAGTACGGCCTCAAGTCTACCGACATCCTCGTGGAGCTCGGTCGGATGAAGACGGTCGGCGGCCAGGAGGACATGATCGAGGACGTTGCGCTCGATATGAAGAAGGCTGGGGCGGCGGAGTGATTGCGTGGGCGAGCTAGAGACATTTCGCGCGGAAGTGCGCGCGTGGGTTCGCGAGAACGCGCCCACATCGCTCCGGGGCACGAGTGGCAGCGGTCCGTTCGAGGGTTACTGGGGCGGTTCGAAGTGCGAGGAGACCGACCCGGACCTGTTACGGTGGCGCGACCTCGGGGTCGAGAAGGGTTGGACGGCTCCGAGCTGGCCGAAGGAATATGGCGGTGGTGGTCTCAGTCATGAGCAGGAAGAGATCATCCACGCCGAGATGAAGGCGATTGGCGTGCCGCGTCCCGTCGCAGGGCAGGGCCTCGCGATGTTTGGGCCCGTGCTGCTCAAGTACGGCAATGATGCGCAGAGGGCCCGACACCTGCCAGGCATTGCGCGTGGCGAGGTGCGATGGTGCCAAGGGTACTCGGAGCCAAACGCGGGGTCGGATCTCGCGAACCTCCAGCTCAAGGCAGAGCGAGACGGCGATGAGTTCGTGTTGAACGGCCAGAAGATCTGGACGTCCCATGCGAACCTGAGTGATTGGATCTACTGCCTGACGCGAACGGATCCGAACGCGCCCAAGAAGCAGATGGGTATTTCGGTGATCCTGGCGGACCTCGACACGCCGGGAATCACGGTACGCCGAATCGACCTGATCAGCGGCTACTCGCCCTTTTGTGAAACTTTCTTCGACAACGTCCGCGTGCCCGTCGACCAGCTCGTGGGCACCGAGAACGAAGGGTGGACCATCGCCAAGGCGATCCTCGGGCATGAACGCTCGTCGATCGGCCGGTCGATTGCCCGGCAGCCAGGGTCGGCGCAGCAAGAGGTCGTCGCCAGGGCACGCAAGCACCTCGACGTCGCTGACGGGGCAATTCCCGACCCGTTGTTGCGTGACGACCTTGCTTCGCTCGGCATGCTCGAAGAGGCGTTCCACCTGACGCTCGCTCGCATCCAGCAAAGCGCGGCAAGCGGCACGCCCGGGCCCGAGGGCTCCATCACCAAGATCGTGGGCACCGAGCTCAAGCAGAAGCGTTTCGAGCTCGGCATGAGGGTTGCAGGGATCCAAGGCCTCGGGTGGGAAGGTCCGGGTTTCGACGACGACGATCTTCAGTACACCCGCGACTGGCTGCGGTCGCGCGCCAGCACCATCGAGGGCGGATCGTCGGAGATTCAGAAGAACATCGTGTCCAAACGTGTTCTCGGGTTGCCGGAGGGGAAGAAATGAGCGGGCACACGGCGCCATCTCTTCTTCTCAACGACGAGCAAAAAATGCTCTCGAAGACGGCGCATGAATTCATCCGCGAGCGCGGGGCGGCGGCTCGTATCCGAACGTTCCGCGATTCGAACGACGAGGTCGGGTTTTCCCGCGAGCTTTGGAACGAGATGGCGGAGCTCGGTTGGCTCGGGCTGCAGATTCCGGAGGCGTACAACGGGTTGGGCCTCGGGTTCTTCGACCTCTGTGTCGTTCTCGAGCAAAGCGGCCGTGAGCTGATGCCTGAGCCGTTCGTGTCGACCCTTCTACTCGGCACACAGGCGCTACTGCTCGGCGGGACCGACGCTCAGAAGAAGGCTTTGCTTCCCGGCATTTCTGCGGGCGAAACGCTAGTGACGGTCGGCTACGAGGAAGCCGGATCGCACGGAGACATCTCGAAAGTCGCGACGACAACTCGCAAGTCGGCGGACCGCTTCGAGCTCAGCGGGGAGAAGGTACAGGTCCTCGACGGCCATCTCTCCGATCGGATCATCGTGTCGGCCACGACTTCGGATTCAGCCTACACGCTCTTCCTGGTCGACCCCACTCAGTCGGGCGTCGCGATCACGCGCCAGTCCCGAATCGACGGCCTGAACGCAGCGATCGTTCGGCTCGAAGGCGTGTCGGTGACGGTTGACGACATCGTCGGCGAGCTTGATGGTGGGGCGTCGCTTTTGCAGGCGGTGTGCGACCGCGCTGCAGTCGGGTTGTCGGCGCAGATGCTTGGTGCCTCGGAGCAGGCCTTTGCCGACACCATCGAGTATCTCAAGGAACGCGAGCAGTTCGGTGTGCCGATCGGTTCGTTCCAGGCGCTTCAGCACCGCGCAGTCTCGGTATACACCGAGCTTGCGCTCACCCGATCGGTCGTCCTTGCAGCAGCCCGCGCCATCGACGAGGCCCCTGACGACATCGCACGGCTTGCGTCGCTCGCGAAGGCAACAGCCTCGGAGACCTTCATGCACGCGGCGAAGGAAGCCATCCAAATGCACGGTGGCATCGGCGTGACCGACGAGCACGACATAGGGTTCTATATCAAGCGCGCACAAGCGACCTACATGACTTTTGGAAAGCCTTCGCAACACCGGCAGCGCTGGGCGGAGCTTCACGGTTACTAGCGACCACCAACAAAGAGCGAGAAGTACGATGAAAAGGTTTGAAGGCAAGAATGTTGTTATCACCGGCGCAGCGGCTGGCATCGGCCAAGCCACGGCGCAGCGCATTGCCGAGGAGGGTGGCAATGTCGCCCTCATCGACATCAACGCCCAGGGGCTGGCCGGGACGAAGAAGCTCGCCGAAGACCTCGGCGTCAAGGCGTGGGTCTACGAGTGCAACGTCACCGATGGCGCTCGCGTGAAAGAGGTGATCGACCAGGCCGCACAAGACATGGGGGGCTTCGACACCCTGTGTCACTGCGCTGGCATCCTGCGCACCTATCACACGCATGAGATGACATTCGAGCAGTGGCATCAGATCATCGACATCAACCTCAATGGTACGTTCTACGTGAATCACGCCGCACTCCCGCACCTCTTGAAGAACCGGTTTAGCGCGCTCGTGAATTGCTCCTCGACGTCAGCAATCGGCAGCCATCCATGGATGGCCGCCTACGCGGCCTC
>CALJYC010000396.1 GCA_937984275.1 uncultured bacterium
TCACCGCGACCTCAAGCCCGCCAACATTTTGTTGTGTGCAGGCACTCGCGGCGACGAAGTCCGCGTCCTCGACTTCGGCTCGGTCAAGCTCCAGGTCGAATCCGGACCCAAGCTGACCGCGTTCGGTACGACGCTGGGGTCCCCGTATTACATGTCGCCCGAGCAAGCGATGGGACAGCCGGACCTCGATCCGCGCACCGATGTGTTCGCACAGGCCGCGATCATGCACGAGCTCGCCACCGGTGAGGTCGCGTTTCCCGGAGACAACGTCGCCTCGATTCTGACGAAGATCGCCGATGAGCAGCCGCCACCGGTGAGCGCCTCCAGCCCCGACTATCCGTGGTCCTTCGACGATGTCGTCAAGAAGGGTCTCCAGAAGGACAAGGCCAATCGGTTCGGGAGCGCCTTGGAGCTCGCGGAAGCCATGCTGCGCGCCTTAGGGCTCGAACCCGACGTCGAACGCTGGGCGTGCACACCGGTGGCCGAGATCGAACAGGCTCTGGCAGTGGCACCCGGCGCCCCTATGGTGGATTCGATCCCGCCGTTCGCGCACTCGAGCAGCATCCCCATGGCACCGCCCATGCGCGACAACCGAATCACCACGATGGCGATTGGGTTCACCTTCGCCGCTGCGCTGGTCGCTGGCGCGTGGCTCATCCTTTCGTGACCGTCACTCGACGGACTGGAGAAAAGCCTCTCGAACCTCGTACACATGCGGCGGATGCGCTGGCGTGCGCTCGGACGAGAACGAATCCACTGAGGTCACCGGCGTCACACCGGAGCCGCTCTTCAAGGCGTCGATGAGCGCCTGACGAGTCTGGTTCCCCCGGCGGAGTGTTGCCGAGATCATGCGGTAGGCGTCGTAGCCATACGCGGCAAACATCTGCGGTGGCTTGCCGTATCGCGTTTCGTAAGCCGTACGGAAGTGCTGATTGAGCGTAGCTTCAGACGCCTCGTAGAAGGGCAGCGCCACGAGTGCCCCCTGAAGGTAGCGCTGCGCGCGGCCGACGAGCTCGGGTGACCAGCTCAGGCTCGGGAGAAGGAAATGCACCTCCCGCTCGGCGTGCTCAGGCAGCGCCCCTCCGGTGAGGCTCCAGGCGCCCTCCGCGGCGAAGGTGGGTGCGATCAGCGCTACCTGATCGGCAACATCGGCAAAGAGCACGACGTCGCACGTCGTTTCGAGAATGGTTCGCACGTAATCGACAAACGACTTCGTGCCCGGTGGATAGGCCACTCCTTCGCAGTAGACCCCGCCGGCTGCCGCCACCTCTTGGTCGAACAGGCGTTCCATCGTGCGCCCGTAGCCATGGTCCGGATACAGGATGACGAATCTCGACAACCCTCGAGCTCGGGCCTTACCCACCAACGCAGTGAGCTCGTCACGCGGGCTGTAGAGGAATCGGAAGACTTGCTCACCCGCGCTCGTCGCTTCCTCGGATGCAGAGAAGCTCAGAAGCGGCACCCCTGCTCGCCGCGTGGAGACAGCCGCCGCCTCGGTGGTGCGGCTTCCGACCGGGCCGAGCACCGCGACCACGCGCTGGTCGCCGATGAGTGACTCGACCGCGGCAGTCGTGTTCGATGGATTGCCGGCGGTGTCCTCGACGACCAACTGCGGGCCACCTTCGTCGAGCGCCGCTAGCTGCATGCCCTGCAAGAGCTGCCGGCCGACTTCGCGCCCGCGACCACTCAGCGGAAGTAGCGCCCCGACGACGTACGGATTGCCGTGAAGGAACTCGTCGGCGCGCGCGACCAACATCGCCACCTCTGGGGCCCCGATCGAACCGCTTGCCCGCAACGCGTCCGAGGTGCGCACCACCAATTCCGCGTCCTGCGTATCGAGGGCGTGGTCGAGCATTCGCATCGAAACGGCAACATGGGGCGGGGCACCCGCGCGAAGCTCGCCGAACAGGACCGTGGTCTCTTCGATCGTGAGCTTCTGAACCAACAGGCCGAGCGCCGCATCCACGCGCTGAGGGTCCGGCGGGGCGCCGCCCCGCTCGATGAGGGTGTCCAACACCCGTAGAGCCAGCGCAGCGCTCGTCGTCTGTTCCGCCGCGATCACCGTGGTGTCCCACAGCAGCGCCTGCTCCTCACTCGAAAATCGCTCCCCTGCGAGGGACTCGACCGTCTGCAGCGCCCGTTCAGGATCTCCCAACTGCAACTGGCAAGCGCCCAAGTGAAGTGATGCGCGAAGCGCAATCGCTTGATCCGCGCTGTCCTGGGCTTGCTCGAAGTGCGGAATCGCGCTCTGGCATCGGCCGATGTCGGCCCCGAGCACGCCGAGCTCGAGCCGGGCCAGGTCCGCCTCCGCAGTTCCGGGATGGCTGATGATGAACGTCTCGTAGGCGTTCTGCGCGCCGCGGACGTCTCCACTCGAAGCTAGGGCCCGTGCCTGCGTGATTTCGTCAGGGGGCGCCTTTTCGAGTGGGCTTTCGACTTTCTTGGGTGTGCAGCTGGCGAGGAGGATCAACGCCGCGCACGACAACGCGCTTCTCAACATGCGGGCGCACGATACATCCCCCGCCGCCACCCCGCCATGTAGGCGATAGTGTGGCGGCGGCGAGCCCCGTGGGCGATGCAAAGCATCGACTTTACGCGGTGGGGCGGGACGAACAGACGCCGAAGGCGTCCGGCCAGAGTAGAGCGCCTTCAGCCCTCAGCCCTCGGCGTCCCAGCACTCTGCAAGCGTGGCGAACTCCTCGATAGAGAGCGTTTCGCCGCGTCTTCCAGGGTCGATACCGGCCTCCCTCAACGCCCGATCCGCCCGGTCGGCGTCGCCCAGCGCGCGCAACGCATTGCGGAGCGTCTTGCGGCGCATCTGAAACGCTGCGCGAACCACCGCTTGGAAGGACTCGGTCTCCTCGGCCAACGGGACTTCGCGGGGAAGGAGCCGCACGACGGCGCTCTCGACCTTGGGCGCGGGGTAAAACGAACCCGGCCGCAAGCGGCACACCGTCTCGACCTCGAAGCCTGCTCGCGTGAATACCGTCAACGCTCCGTACTGCTTGGTCGCCGGCTCGGCGACGAGACGGTCTCGCACCTCTCGCTGCACCATCAAGACCGCGCCGGTCAGGACGGCGCGATGCGCGACGACCCGTCGCAGGATGGCACCGGTCGCCTGATAGGGAAGGTTTCCCGTAACGACGAGCTTCGACCCGCAATCACGCGAATGTGCGCCGAAATCCACCTCTGCAGCATCCCCATGACGCAGGGTCAATCGGTCTTGCCCAGCGAATTCCGTACCAAGCACACGCACCATGTCTCGGTCGAGCTCAACCGCGAGGACCTCGCAGCCACGGTCGAGGAGCGCGTACGTCAGCGCACCGAGACCCGGTCCGAGCTCGACGACCTGCCGCCCCAGCGCCGCCGTGGCATCTGCGATCTGTGCGGTGGCACCAGGCTGTATCAAGAAATTCTGGGAAAAGGATCGCTTGGGAAGCAGGTCGTATTTCCTTAGGAGATCCCGTGCGTCGGGTGGAGCGCTCCGACCGCCCGTCATCGGGTCAACCATCGAAAATCATGGAGCTTTCGGTGCGGAATCGCCACGGAAGACATTCTTTTGTCACACCCGTTGTCACTCGGGAAGGCGTTATTATATTGGTTGAGCCCGTAGATTGACCTACGTTAAAGGTAGGGGAACAAATGCTTCCAGGCTTCATCATCGACCAAATCCGTCAGCGTGAGGAAGAAGAGCAGGCCAAACGGCCAAGTCCTCAGATTGAGCTTCACCTTCCGGTGCCGGAAGGCTCGAAGGCGCCGGAGTGTGATGAGGAGTCCGATCGGGGCGTCGTCATCATCGATTTGCTCCCCGAGTGACAATCCGCCAGATCCGCTAGACTGGGGGTGTGTCAGACCGTGCCTTACTGAGCCTGGATGAGCTAGCCAGCTCGCTGGTTGCTGCGTTGGAGGGCCCTGAAGGGGCGACCTCGGATCCCAGGGATCGGTATGCGATCGAGGCGGACTTGGTCTGGTGCCGAGTCGAGCGCGGTGAGCTCGGGGAGGCGTTTCGGCTCATGTGGGAAGCGGCGAACACGCCGCAGATGGGTTCCGCTCGTCAGCTCCTACGTGCTGAGCTTCAGGCCTACTGCGGCAACGAAGATGCGGCACTGGCGTTGATCGCGGACCTCGAGGACGGGAAGGCGGCACAGGCGATGGTGCGCGCACGCGTCGCGCGATCACGTGGGGACTGGGACCTGACGTCCGTTCATGCGTTGGAAGCGGCGAAGGCTCCGAGTGGCGTCGCCCGCGCACTGCTGCTCGCGGCCCGGGCGAGCATCGAGCTGGGGCATCGGGAACAGGCGTTGCGGTTGCTCGAGCAGATTGGGCAAGACGCGCCGGTTGAAGCGCTAGGCGTCGAAGTCTTGCGCGCGCACCTATCGGCGGATGACCCGATACAAGCCCTGACTCTGGTGGCGGAGCGCGCGCGGGAGCAGGGCGCGGCTCGCGCATGCGCCGAAGCTTGGTCAGACCTGAGCGAACTCTACCGTTCGCGCAACCAAACGGGGGAGATGCGCAAGGCCGCCGTGCGGGCGGTCGAGCTCTGGGACGACATGGCGACTTCCTTACCGCCACCGCTTCGCGCGGGGTTCTGGTACGACGCCACGCGGCACTCGGTTCGAAAGACTTCGAAGCGTCAAAAGGCAGCCCATGGCGCGCCCGTGACGACGGCAGCGGGCCTTGCACCCTTGCTGGCCAACCTACGAGGGCTCGCGAGCGAACGGGATCTCAGCAAGCTCCTCAGGGCGATCACGGACGGTGCGGTGGCCCTGAGCGGGGCGGAACGCGGCTTCGTGTTGCTCGTGGACGACAGCGGAGCACTCGAAGCCAAGACGATCCGCGGCGCCCAGAGCGAGCTCGGCGAGCAGACAGCAGCCTTTAGCCGGTCGATTGCCGAGACGGTGCTCATTGATGGCGACCCCGTGGTCACGATCGACGCGGCGCACGACGCCCGCGTCCAGGACTACATGTCTGTCCACCAGTTGATGCTGAAGTCCGTCGCGTGCTTGCCCATCGAGTCGCGGGGCCGAACCTGGGGCGTTCTCTATCTCGAGCACCGAAGCGCAAGCGGACGCTTTTCGGGGACCAATTTGGCCTTGCTCCGGGCCTATGCGGACCAAGCGGCCATTGCCATCGAGACTTCACGTCTCTTCGAGCGCGTCGAGGCACAGAAGCACGACCTCGAGCGCGCCAACCTGGCATTGCGAGAAGCCAACGAGCACCTCGAACAGCGGCTCCACGGGACCACGGAGGCGTTCCAACGAACGCAACGCGAGATTGCACGCCTTCAAGCATCGAGCGCGGAAGGAGATCGATGGGGGATCGTCGGCGCAAGCGACGGGATGCGCCGGGTGTACGAAGTACTCGACCGCGTGGCGGTCAACGAGGTGCCGGTCGTGATCATCGGCGAGAGCGGGACGGGAAAGGAGCTCGTCGCCCGGGCGGTCCATCGAGGCAGTGCCCGCGCAGAGGGGCCCTACATCTCGCTCAACTGCGGCGCGATTCCCGAGGGCCTCCTCGAGAGTGAGCTATTCGGTCACGTTGCCGGCGCGTTCACGGGGGCCACGCACGCGAGGGAGGGCGTCTTTCGACAAGCTCACGGCGGGACGCTGTTCTTGGACGAAATCGCGGACATGCCGCCGCGCATGCAGCTCGATTTGCTTCGCGTGTTGCAGGAGGGGCGCGTCCGACCGGTGGGCGGCGCCGAGGAGGAACCCATCGACGTGCGCCTCGTCACCGCGTCCAAACGACCTCTGCGCGAGCTCATCGAGGAGGGGACCATGCGGGAGGACCTCTATTATCGATTGGCCGTGGTGGAGCTCGAGTTGCCGCCCCTCCGCGAGCGCCGCTCAGACATTCCGCTGCTTTGCGATCATTTCCTCGGCCGCATCGCCAAGGAGCGTGCCGAGCGTAAGAAGCGGCTGAGCCGTAGCGCGGTCCAGCGCCTGAGCGCGCACGACTTCCCGGGCAACGTGCGGGAGCTCGAGCACCTCCTGGTCAACGCCACCGTGTTTGCTGCAGGCGATACGATCGAAGCCGAAGAGCTGGCGATCGAGGCCAGCCGCGCTTTGCCGACGCAGAGCGCTGGGGTCAGCAACTACCAAGACTTCAAAGACACCGAGCGCGATCGAATTCTAAGAACGCTCAACGCCCACGACTGGAACCGCGCGAGAGCCGCGCGCGCACTCGGGATGGCTCGCAGGACGTTTTATCGGCGACTCAAAGAGCACGCCATCGCGCTCCCGCATCGGAAGGACCAGGGGGACTAGAGGCTCGCCGGCGATACCGCGGTCGATGCACCCGCGTCGTACTGCTCCGGAGTTTCGCCCGGTGGCAGGTACAGCGGAGGCTCGCCGGGCCGTGACCAGTCCACCCAGTAGACCGCCTTCGAGCGAATATCGATATGAACGAAGCTACTGCGCGGATAGTAGCCGACTCCTACTTTCGAAAGCGTTAGACAGTAGTCTCGCAGCACTTCGTTCGGTACGCCCTCGATGCGAATGTCGATGGCTTCCCCCGACGAGTGCCGGCTCGACCCGTTGTTGCCGTTCTTTTCTGAGCGGTAGGCGCTGACGACGACAAGCGTGCGGCCGTTGAAGTGGTCGGCGAGGTACGCCAGCACGCGCAAGAGCCGCGTGTGCGGGCGCTTTACCTCGTCGCCCTCGCGATCTCGAAGAAAACGTGCCAAGCGCGCGCGCGACTTCGGGTCAGGTTTCCCGGTCTTATCGAAAAGACGAACGCGAAGGGTCTCCTGGCTTGCGGGCCGCTCGAGCGTGACCAACCCGTTCAAAATGGTGTTGCGCGCTTTGCTCGCCTTGGCGTTGGCGCTGTAGCCGGGTAGCTGGAGGCGCTGCCCGACCCGCAGGGTGGACCCAGGTTTGAGACGATTGGCCGAGGCGAGCGCCTTCACAGTCACCTTGTTGAGCTGCGCAATCCCGGTGAGGGTCTGCCCCGGATAGACGTACACCACACCCTTAGGCGGGACTCGCAGGACCTGACCCACGCGCAGATTGGACGTCTTCTTCAGGCGGTTGGCAGCCGCGAGATTGGTTACCGACACGCGGTAGCGCTTCGCAATCGCCCCCAATGTCTGACCTTGCTGCACGGTGTGCTTGCGCTGCGCGTGTGCAGGCGCATGCATGAGAAAGACCAACAACACCACAGCGACGGCACGCCACACCCCATTCGAGCTCATCACGACCTTGCGAGTATTGTTGAGTCGTGGAGTAGGGCAACTAACCGACGCGGATCCCGGTTTTTTTGCCTTCGGTGCCGAGCATTGCGACCATGAATTCCGATACGTTTGCTCGTTGACAATCGGTGGGTTCGCGCGTCGAGCACAAGCAGTGCTGGACGATCGCGGATGTCTGCGTTCCGCTATGCAGGTTCATATAATTTATGCATAATTAGCACATAAATTAGTGCTAAATTGTCCTAAGTTGCTTGACCCTAGGGTGGTTCGGTCATAGCCTTCTTGAAGAGTGACGCGGGTTGCGTTCCTCCTCTAGAGAGCCGACTCATGACCTACGACCCAGAGGCAAACGAAGCGATGCAAAAGCCCGACACGGTGGGTGCATCGGCCTCTAATGCAAGCGAGCACGAAGGGGCTTCGAAGCCCAACGCGAGCAAGAAAAGTGGCAACAAGCCCAACAATGTTCGCAAAATTCGGATCGAACGCATGATGTCCAAGGCTGAGTTGGCTCGACGCGCGAACCTATCGGTGTTGACGATTGATCGTGTCGAGAAGGGTTTTGGATGTCGGATGGACACAAAACGAAAGATTCTCGAAGCTTTGGGTCTGAGGCTCGCCGACAGGGTACGTGTGTTCGGCGAGGAGGAGTAGCGTGTCTACATGCCGTCCGAGGGGAAGAACTTAATCGGCGTCGACATCGGTTCGAGCTCGATTAAAGTCTGTGAAATCAAAGAGGGGCGCCGGGGGGCACGAACCATCACCAGGTTCGGGTATCATCCTCTGCCTGCCGAAACCATCGTTGATGGCCACATCATCAACTCGGGTGCCGTCGTCGAGGGGCTCGAGAAGCTGTTCGCGCGCAGCAAGCGTCGCAATGTCGCGCTTCGTGCCAGCGGCCACAGCGTGATCATCAAGAAGATTGCCATGCCGTTGATGACGGCGGCCGAGCTTCAGGAGCAGATCAACTGGGAAGCCGAGCAGCACATTCCCTTCGACCTCGACGAGGTTCATGTGGACTACGAGGTGCTGCACGAGCGAACCGACCACGGCCAGATGGACGTGCTGCTGGTTGCGGCAAAGAAGGAAGAAATCACCGATCTCACTAACCTAGCGATGGAAGCTCGACTTCGTCCCATGGTCGTGGATCTGGATGCCTTTACGGTGCAAAACGTGTTCGAGGCGGGTTACGGCGCTGCGGCGCAAGACGAAACCACTGTGTTGGTGCATTGCGGGGCCTCGACCACGACCGTGAACATCCTCGCGGACGGCACGACTGCCTTCACCCGAGACATCGCCAACGGCGGAAACGCGATTACCGAGGAGATTCAGCGCCAGCTCGGCATTGGCCGGGACGAGGCCGAGTCGTACAAGTGCGGTGGAGAAGGGCGCGGCATCGTGCCGCGAGAAGTGCCCGAAATCGTGAACCAGGCGGTCGAACAACTCGCCGGCGAGATTCAGCGCTCGCTCGACTTCTACCTGGCGACCAGTGGAGACCGCGCATTGAGCCGCATCTGTCTCTCGGGCGGGACGGCAAGCATTCAGGCGCTACTCGATATTCTTCAGGAGCGGGCTCAGGTGTCGGTCGAGATGCTCGACCCCACTCGAGTGGCCGATGTCGACGAGAAGGCGCTCGGGGATTTGCAGGGCCGAGCATCACAGGCGGTGGTGAGCATTGGGCTGGCGCTGCGCAAAGAGCGGGAGCGCAACTGATGATTCGCATCAACCTGCTACCCACCGACAAAAAGAAACGCGCCCGGCGTATCGCCCCTTCGGCTCTTCCCTCAGGCGACCTCGGCCTGGGAACTTGGGCCGCGGTGTATGGGGGTGCCATCGCCATTTGGCTGGTGGTTCTAGGCGTCCTTTACTTCGCGCAGAGCGGTCAGCTCGAGGCCGTGAACCAAGAGAACAAGACCCTCGAAGCCCGTCGCGACGAGATCCAGGGCAAGACCAAGGGCCTGGCGGACGTCGAGGGGCGCCTCGAGAGGAGCCGGCGCCTCGAAAAGGTCGTCCAGGAGCTCGAGCGGGCGCGGCGTGGCCCGACGCGTGCCGTCATGGAGCTTTCCAAGGTGCTGAGCAGTCCTGGTGGTCCGACGATCAACCCTGCGGAGCTCGAGCGCATGCGCGAAGACAACCCGCTAGCCGGGTTCAACGAATCCTGGGACGTGCGCAGGCTCTGGATCTCCCGTTTCGAGGAGATCGAACGGGAATGCAAGATCACCGGGATGGGTCGCTCAAACGAAGATGTTGCAGAGTTCTTGCGTCGACTGACCCTTAGCGAGATCTATGAGGGCGTGACGTTGCAACGAACGCGCGCGGCAAACGACCCGGACACAGGGCTCCAGATGGTCGGCTTCGACATTACCTGCAAGGTGAAATACTGATGGCCAGTCTCGAAGATAGGTTCGTTGGGCTGCCGGGATGGGGCAAGGCGCTTGCGCTCGTGGGCGTGCTCGTGCTGTTGAGCGGCGGGTACTACACACTTGTTTACGGCAGCATTTCTGGAGACCTAAAAGCGGCTGGTCAAAAGCAGAAGCAGCTTCAAGACCAGATTCGCGACGCGGAACGCCGTGAGAAGCAGTACCTCGAGCTCACGCAGGAGCTTGCGAACCGGGAGGTTGCTGACCGGCAGAACCGACGAGTCCTGCCCGAAGACGCGGAAATCGCGGCTTTCCTTCAAGACCTCAACCGAGTAGCCGAGCTCAGTGGTCTCACGATTCGCCTCGTCGAACCCCGCCCGGAGCAGCGCCAGGAGCTGTACTCGAAGATTCCGGTCGTTCTCGCGCTCACCGGCCGATTCCATCAAATGGGGAAGTTCTTCTACAACGTGAGCAAACTGGATCGGGCGATCAGCATGGAGAATATCCGGATGACGCAACCGAAGCTGTTGCCCTCTGGGGAAATGGTCATCGACGTCGATGTTCGAGCGACCACGTACCGGCGTCCGCCGGGCAGTCCGGCCAAAAGGAAATAGCCACCGATGAGCTCTAAGATTCGAATTTTCGCCTGTCTCCTGCTGGTCGCCGCCTTTGGCGTGGCCGGCTGCGGAGGTGACGATGAGGAGTCTCAGCCGACCCGTGGCCTTGGCGCGGGCAAGGGCGGGGGCGCGACGAAGGCCTCCGACGAAGGCGACGCTGACGACGTGGCAGCGGTAGTCGACTCCGGTCCGACCGTATACACCGACGACGACTTCTCAGAGCTGGACATCCAGAACCGAGATCCATTCCGTTCCTTCGCAAGGGCGTTCAAGGCGCAGGCTGCTGCTCCCGCGCAGCGTCGCGTGCTTCTACCGAGTACGAGCCTCGACGAGATGAATCTCATCGCCATCGTGACTGGCATCGCCACGCCGCGTGCCATGCTTACAGACACTGCACAGGTCGGACATGTGATCCGCCGCGGCGATTACATCGGTCGTCCCGAGGTGGTACAGACCGGAGGTTCAGAGGGAATGCCAGTCACACTGAACTGGCGTGTGGATCGAATCCGTCCAGGTTCGGTCGTGTTGACTCGCGAAGACCCGACCTCGCCGGACAAGCCGCCGTTGACTCGTGTGATGCCCCTTCACGAAGGTGGCGAAGCTCCGCAGCTCACGACGCACTGAATCGTCGATAGATAATCGGTCGTTTTCTTGCCCCGGCCCTCGCTGGCGTTCGATGATTAACACCTGGCAGAGGAGTCAGGAATGCGTATTCAGTGGGGTCTCGCAATCGCCGTCGTGGCAACGTTCGCATGGGTCGACCTGGCTCAAGCGGCGGGTCCGAAAATTGATAGTGTCCGAATCAACGGCGCGCGCGACGAAGCACAAGTTTCGATCGAAGGTGCGTTTGTTGATCCGCAGTATGCGGTTCGGGCGAAAGATGATGGGCGGCGCATCATCATCGATGTCGACGACGCTGCCCTTCCATCGGGCGGGGTCGAGAGGAGCGGCAGCAACGCGCTCATCGCGCGCACGGTCGCTAGCAATACCGCGCGGGGCGCTCGCATCGAGCTAACACTCACCGGCAAGGCGACATATCACGCTCGCGCGACCGAGCACGGGATCACGATCAAGCTCCGCAGCAACGGAGCATCTGCCAAGGCCAAGCCGAAGAAGTCGAAAGGCTCGAGCGCTACGAAAATTGAAGATGTTCGCCTGGAACACAAGGACGGTCGCGACCGTGTCGTGATCTCGCTCGACGGTGATGCGGAATTCCGTGTGTCCACCCGTGAAGGTGCGCCGCCTCGTCTCGAGGTGCTCGGCGCGCGAATCGGCTCGAGCGCCAAGCGGCGGGTGGAAGGGCCCCGCGGTTCGTTGGTCGGCTCGATCGAGTTGGAGCAGAAGGGCGACCGTGCGGTCGTGGAGGTTCACGGATCCAAAGGGGCTGCGGGTACCGCGATTCGCTCCGGCGATCACATCGTATGGATGTTCTCGCCGACGGCCACCGAGAAGCGCCCGCACACGCGCACCATCGCCAGGGAAAAGGATTACGCCGCGGAAGTCGATGGCCCCGAGGTGGCGGGCTTCCTCAGCAAGCTCCCCATGCAGGTTGGCGGAAAGTCCACTCGCCGCTACTCGGGTCGTCGAATCGACCTCGACTTCAAGGACGCCGACATCCACAACATCCTTCGGCTGTTGTCCGAGGTGGGGGGGGTGAACGTCGTCACGGCGGACAACGTAGGTGGCACGGTCACGATTCGTATGCGGGACGTCCCATGGGACCAGGCACTCGACGTCGTTCTTCAAGCGAAGTCGCTTGGGATGGTGCGTCAGGGCAACCTGCTTCGCGTCGCGCCGCTGGCTCAGCTCGAGCAAGAGCGCGAGGCAGCCATCGCTCGGCAGAAGCAACAGCAGCAGCTAGCGCCGCTCGAAACTCGACTCGTGCCCGTGAGCTACGCCACGGCTCAGAACCTCCAGCCTCGCGTTCGTGAGCTCCTCACCGAACGGGGCTCCGTCTCAGTCGACACTCGTACCAACATGCTGATCGTCCGCGACATCGTCGGGCAGCTCGATGACGTCGAAGACTTGGTGCGGAACCTGGATACCCAGACTCCCCAGGTGCTGATCGAGTCGCGTATCGTCGAGGCGAGCAGCACGTACTCGCGCGACATTGGTATTCAGTGGGGTGGTGCTGCCGTCATGAGCAGCGCGACGGGTAACCCGACCGGCCTTCGGTTCCCATCCGACATTGGCGTCGCGGGTGGCGTCCCGGTGGACAACGCGCCAACGCAGGGCCTGTCACCCTTCAACGGGAGCGTGAACAATCCGAACTTCGCGGTGAACTTGCCTGCGGTCACGGGTAATGGCGCTGGTGGTGCTCTTGGTTTGACGATGGGCAGCCTGAGCGGCGCCGTGAACCTCAACGTTCGATTGAGTGCGGCAGAAGCGGCGGGGTCTGTACGGATTATCAGTTCTCCGCGAGTTCTGACGTTGGACAACAACGAGGCATCGATCTCCCAAGGTACGTTGATTCCGTTCTCTCAGGTCAGCGCACAGGGCGTCAACACGGCCTTCCAGGAGGCGAAGCTCGAGCTCAACGTCACGCCGCACGTGACGAGCGACGGAGCTGTCGCCATGGACGTGAAGATTACACGCAACGAGCCCGACTTCGGTCGCGTGGGCGCAAACGGTGACCCCACCATCCTCGAACGTGAGGCGGTGACGCAGCTTCTGGTCGACGACGGCGACACCGCGGTCATCGGCGGCATCTACACCCGGAACACCGGTCGTAACGTCGACCAGGTGCCGTTCCTCGGGGACATCCCGGTTCTCGGTGTGTTCTTCAAGCGCCGACGGTTCCGAGAGGACCGCAACGAGCTGCTGATCTTCCTGACGCCTAGGATCGTGAACAGGGCGCTGGCACTTCCCGAATAGCCCTCAGCAACCGACTCAGCGGAGGACGGCTCGTGACGGGCGAGTTCGTGACTGGGAGCGGGCGGGCTCGTATGCTTCCTATCGTGCGCGTGTATTTGTCAGGGCCCATGGGGGCCGGGAAGTCGACCGTTGCTGCGGCTGTGGCCGAACAGCTAGGGACTCGAGCGCTCGATTTGGACGATCGGGTTGAACAGCTTGCTGGGCGGTCGATTCCAGAGATTTTTGCCGAGCGTGGAGAGAACGCGTTTCGGGCTTACGAAAAGGAGGCACTGAAGACGCTTCCGTCCGACGTCGGTGTTGTCTCGCTTGGCGGCGGGACCGTGGTCGATGACGACACGCGGCAGATGCTCCTTCGCGAGGGCATCGTCGTGACGCTGACCGCCGACGCTGCGGCGCTCGCAGCGCGCGTCGGCAAGGGCGAAGGGCGTCCTTTGCTTGGTAACGATCCGCAGGGAGACCTGAAGCGCATCCTCGAGGCTCGCGGCCCGGCGTACGCGGAAGCGCACGCCGTGATCGATACGGGAACGCTCGAGGCCGAAGAAATTGCGGCGGAGGTCGTGGCGGTTCGAAACCGCTCTCCCATCGTCGTGCCGCTGGGGCTGCGGACTTACTGCGTCGAAGTCGGGCGTGGCACGCGTCATCGCGTTGGGATTCGGGCGAATGAGCATTCGGAAGGCGATGCCATCCTCGTATTCGATGGCCAGGACGACCGTCCTTGGCCTGCAGATGCCATTCGTGACCTCACCTTGGCAGGCAAACCTCCAATCGAAGTGAAGCTTCCGGGCGATGAGGCACACAAGACTGTCGCCAGTGTGGAACAGGTCTGGGACACCGCGCTCGATGCCGAAGTCGACCGGCGAGCCATCGTCATCGGCGTAGGAGGCGGTGTGGTCGGTGATTTGACGGGATTTGCCGCCTCGACATTGCTTCGCGGCGTGGCGCTCGGACAGATTCCCACCACGCTGCTTGCCATGGTCGACAGCTCGGTGGGCGGCAAGACCGGGTTCAATCGGCCGCGTGGCAAGAACCTCGTTGGCACGTTTTACCAACCGAAGTTCGTCCTGTGCGACGTCGAAACGCTCTCGACCTTACCGAACGAGGAGCGCATCGCCGGTTTGGCCGAGGTCGTGAAGAGCGCCTGGCTCGATTGCGAGGAGTCGGTCGCAATGCTCGAACGCGATGCGGAGGCGCTCATGAATGGCGACGCCGACGCGACGATTCGCGCGGTCCGGATGTCGATCCTGCTGAAGTCGCGCATCGTTCACGAAGACGAACGCGAGTCGGGCCGACGCATGCTCCTGAACTTGGGGCACACGGTCGGCCATGGCCTCGAAGCGGCGAGTGACTATAGGGGCATTCGGCACGGGGAGGGCGTCGCTCTCGGCATGATCGCCGCCATGCGCGTCGCAGCTCGGCTCGGACGGGGGCGCCGCGAGGAAACGGTGCGACTCACGCGACTGCTTGGGAGACTCGGCCTGCCCACCGACCTCGATCAACGACTGAACAACCGTGCGCTCGGGTTCATCGGCGCGGACAAGAAGCGCCGCGGGGACAGCATTTACTTCGTAATTCCGCGTCTTCCGGGCGAAACCATGATCGAGCTCCTCGGCCTCGACGAGGTTCGGGGCGCACTCGGGGAGTCCTAGGCTCCGGAAATTTGGCGGCTTACCCTCAGGCTCGATACCATGAGAGCACCCTTTGGAGGGGACTTATGAGTCGATTCATCCTCGTGGCTATGACGATCGTGACGGTTGCTGCCTGCGACCGTTTCCCAGACAACGGACTACAGATCGTGGCGAATCTTCCGCCAGACGACAGCTGCGTGTTTGACGCGGATCCAGACATCCGGCTCTTGCGCGGCCTCTACGACCTGTCGTACCGCGACCCAAACACCGGCGGGGCGAGTGACTACATCATCGCTCCATTGGTTCAGAGCTATCTGGTCAGCAACGCGCTCGAATTCCAAGGCGAGCAGGCGAACCTTCAGGTCGACAACTACGACATCACGATTCTGCTTCCGGACGGGACTGTGCCTACGCTCCCCGAGGGCATCGTCAATCCGTACCGAGTCGACACCAGCGCAGTCCTTCCCGCAATCGAGCGAGGCGGCTCAGCTTCACAAGAAGTCGCCGCCGCGCGCGGCATTCCCGCGTCGTATCAGGATGCGCTCCGCGCAATCCTGCCCCAATACTCGTCGATCATTCTCGAGATCCGCGCCGGCGGCACCACTTTTGGCGGATTCAGCCAGCGGTCCGCGCCCTTCCGTTGGCCGGTCGATCTTTGTGAGGGCTGCTTGGTGAACCCGATCCCTTGCACGATCGACGAGTTCGGGGAGAGCTGCCTTCCCGGTCAGGACGTATGGGTGGGTTGCAGCTCAGTGCTTCCGCCGCCCGTCACGCCATGAGCTAGCGCAGCGTGAAGAGGTACGGGGGAACCAGCGCCACGTGCTCCCGCGAGAGGACGTGTAGGATGTCTGCCCATGTTTCGAGCGGAAGCGAAGCTGCCAGGGGGTGCCGTCGCAGTGACAAGCGCTGAAGGGTTTGTGCGCCGTCGTCGCCATTGCCGCTCAACAGATCGTTGATCGCGTCGATCATGCCCTTGGTCGAGGGCCAAAGCTCGACCGGCGCATCGGGCCCCAACCCTGCGGCGGCGCGGGCCTTGACGAGCGCTTCGCTCAGGCCCGCCATCTCGTCGATGAGGCCGAGCTCCTTGCCGTCTTGCGCGGTCATCACACGGCCTTCCGCGGCCGCTAGAACCGCTTCATGCTTCATCTTGCGACCGGTCGCGACCCGGTCGATGAAGCGATCGTAGGTGTCGCGAAGGAGGGCCTCGAAAGCCTGCCGCTCGGTGGGATTGAGCGCGCGCACCGGCGTCGACCAAGCCGCGCGCTTTCCGCGTTGCAAGACATAGGTGTTCACGCCGACGTCCTCGGCAAGGCCCGCGAAGTTGAACTTCCCGCCGACGACGCCGATCGATCCGACGAGGCTATTGGGATGCGCGAGGATCTCGTCGGCCGCGGACGCGATGTAGTAGCCGCCGCTCGCCGCCATGTCTCCGACGCTCGCGATCAGCGGCTTGGCCTCCGCGAGGTGGCGCGCCGCATCCCACATTCGGTCGCTGGCAAGGGCCGAGCCCCCGGGTGAGTTGATGCGCATGACGACGGCCTTTACGTTGTCATCGTTTTCGAGCCGTTGCATCGCGCGTACAAACGGGCCGGAGACCGCGTCACCCATCGAGCCGGAGTCACCGTCGGTGATGCTGCCATTCACGAACACCAGCGCGACGCGCTCGCCGCCTGCCTCTGGTTTCTCGCTATCCCCACTCAGTAGTTTCAGGAACTGACCCAGCGTAAGCTGCTCTTGTTTGGGTAGCATGCGCGTGCGGCGAACGGTCTCGACGCCCGCCGCCTTCTTGATTGCCTCGCGTGAATCTCGAAGGAAGCCCACCGAATCGACGAGGCCCGCCTCCTCGGCCGCCGCCGAAGCGTACGGACCTCCGTCGATCAGGGCTTTGGCTGCCTCGGCCTTTCCGTCGGTCCGCGACTTGGTCGCTTCGATCAGAGCGCCGTAGAGGTCGTCGAGGATCGCGTCCATCGACGCCTTGGCTTCCTTGGGCATATCGTCTCGAATGAACATGTCGCCCGCGCCCTTGTATCGGCCCATGTGGATGATCTCCGCTTCGACGCCCACCTTTTCGAGCAACGAGCGCGCGTAGATCATCACGGCTGCCGGGCCGATGAGATCGAGGGTGCCCGCAGGGGACATGCTGATCCGGTCGCACGCGGAGGCGAGCAGCAGGTAGCCCACGTTGTCTGCGGCCTCGAAATGGCAATGGATGGGCCGGTTGTCGGCGCGGAACTCGCTCAGCGCTTCGACGAGATCCCCGACGCTACCCCACGCCCCCTGCAACGGGCCAACCCGCACGAAAAGGCCTTTGACGTTCTCATTGTCCGTCGCATCCCAAATCCGCGTGAGGACGTCGTGGAGCGTGGGCTGCGGGCGAGCGAAGAGGTCATGCTCCGCGCCGTCGGGAAATGCATGCAAAAGGCGAAGCTCGCTGACCACCGGCTCATCCGGCGCTTCTTTTTCTTCGGTGCAAGCGGTGGTGAAGAGGAGTGCGAGAATCGCGAGAGTTGTGAGCGCGGAACGACGCGCGGTGTGGTTCATGGTGCTACCGGTTCTGATGCCTGCGCTGGCTCTTCGGTTGGGGACGGCTCCGCTTCCGCACCAGAGACGGGATCGGAGTCAGGCTCGGGCTGGGGCGCCGGGTCCGGCTCGGAGTCGGGCTCGGATTCGGGCTCGGGCTCGGGGGGAAGCTTCGCGTGGGGTTCCAAGGTTCTGATCGCTGATTTGGCTGCGGCAGCATGAGTGCCTGACGGACGCCGTTTCACGTAAGTGTAATACGCTGAGACCGCTTCTTCATTTCGACCAAGCAGCTCATACGTCTTTCCCAGGTTGAAATAGCCGTCGGGATGCCCGCGTTGAGCCGCCACGCGGAAATAGCGGAGGGCCGAATTGAAATCTTCGATTCGCGTGGACACGTGACCGAGGCCGTCCATGGCTTCGGCAGACCCAGGACGAGCCTCCAGGGCACTGTCGAAGAATGCGCGGGCGCGGGAGTAGTTCCCGCCGGCAAGCTCCGCACGCCCCTGCCGCATGTACCATTCATAGTCGCGCACGGGAGGGCGCCCATCGACGAATGCATCGTCTCCAGCAGCCTTCGCAAGTTGGTCATACTCGTCGTACGCGGGTTTCTTCGGAGCACTGCGCTTCTTGGGAGAGACCCGCCGCTCCGGAGCAGGCTTCGCCGCCGCGGCTCCCCCAGTCTCCGTCGCTGCCCCCGCGGCTGAGGCTGCCCCCGGCTCTACCGCCGGTGCTGCCTCTGACGCTGGCTCTGCCGCCGCCGCTGAAGCTGCCTCTGACGCTGACTCTGCCGCGGTCGCTGGCTCGGTCACGCCTCCATCCGCGCCCACCCCGGCGTCCGTGACGGCCTCGGTCGTTTCGAGCTCGGCCATCAGCTTCACGGCGACTGGATGCTCGGGATGGTCCGCGAGCACGCTCTCGAGTGTGACCACTGCGTCCGCGTCATCGCCCGCCGCGCGCTGAGCGCGAGCCAGCAACAACAGGTACGGGACCCCATGCGGTGCGAGCTCGGCCGCTTGCTTCGCGCTTCGGAGGCCGTTTTCCAAACCGCCCTCAGCTTCGGCGGCGCTGAGCCGCGCGTCGACGCGGAAAAACTCCGCAGTTCGGCTGAACGACATCGAACGCGCCTCTTCGAGGACGGTGCGCGCTTCCGCGTTGTCCCCGGCCAATCGGAGCGCGTCGGCCGTCGCGAGCTTCGCGTCGAGGTCACGCGGGTCGATCTCCAACGCACTCCGCGCCGTCGTCAGTGCCGCTTCCGAAAGGCTCGCAATGCTTTCGCCAGTGGCGCCGGTGTCGATCTGCGCTTGCGCCGCGAGCGCGTACGCGCGGGAGAGCCGGGCTAAAATCTCGGGGTCCCGGTTGCCGCCGGCTTCGATCGATCGACCGTACGCCTCTATTGCGCTCGCGTACGCCTGCGGATGCCCTTCGGCGATGCCAGCGTCGCCTTCTGTGAAGCCTGCTGCAATGCGTGCCGGGTCGCTTCCAATGCCCATCAACCGAGCCACGCGCTGCCACTGTGTGGCCATCAACGCGACCGCGCCCACGACCACAATCAGCAAGAGCCAACGCAGCGGCGACCCTCCACGTCCCGGCAGATCCGGAATGTCGTCATCGTCCTCGTAGTAAGCCGGAGGCGGCGTGCTTGGCCGCGCAGAAGTCCGGGACGCCACACGAGGGCGCTCCTCAAACACCGCGTCCTCGATCTCGGCGGGAGGGGGAGTGGAGGGAGACACATAAGGCGACTCATACGCCTTGGCCGTCGACTCCGACGCCGTCACCGACCCTGGCACTGCCTCTGACCCTGACGCCGTCACGGACCCTGGCACTGCCTCTGACGCCGTCGCTGATTCTGTCGCTGGCTCTGGCACTGCCTCTGGCACTGACTCTGATACTGGCGCTGTCACCGACCCTGGCACTGGCGCTGCCCCTGGCGCTGGCACCGTCGCTGTCACTGCCTCTGAATCCGCCCCGCCGTCGCTCCCCGCTCCTCCGGGCACCGCCCTCGCCACCGGCGACACCCCCAGCAAAGTCGGCTGCCGTGGCCGTCTCCCCGGCGGTAAGCTCGAATCCTTCGAAGTCGGCGCCGGAGGGACCGGCGACGGTGGAATGGGCGAGCGGATGTCTGTCGACGGCATCTGAACGCCGGCTGCTTGAAAAAAAGTCTCGAGCTCCGGAATGGAGCCAAGCCTCTTCCAGCCTTCCTCACCTCGGGCGATTTCGCTCTCGGGCGTCAGCTCCCCGGAGCCTATGCGCCGCTGCAACTCGCGAAGTGAGTCGATCGTGTCGATTGAGCCGTCTTCTAGCTTGAGGCGCCAACTACTGGTCACGCGGTCCGCCTCTGCCTGGGCCTTCGGGTAGACCTTGAACACATGCCCGCAGTTGGTGCATTTCACGCTGGTTCCGCGCCCGGAAAGCAGCGTCTCGTCAAACTCGTATTCGGTGCCGCAGCGCTCGCAAGTAACGTCCATCAGTCGAGAAGCCCCCCAGGCTCGTGAGTGTGTGCGGTTGGTCGCCCTCGCCAATCGTTGCTAGGAGAAGGCGTTAGATGCGTCGGAATCTGGCAGCGCTCATCGATCACACCGCCTTGCGGCCCGACGCAGTCCGGGCGGACTTCGCGCGCTTGTGCAAGGAGGCTGTTCAGCACAGCTTTGCAACCGTCTGTGTCAACTCGGCCCACGTGGCGCTTTGTACCTCACTGCTGGCGGACCGCCAGCTCCCCGTCGTGGCGACGGTCGGGTTCCCGCTCGGGGCCAGTAACTCCGCCGGGAAGGCTGCCGAGGCGGCCCAGGCGATCCTCGATGGCGCCGCCGAGATCGACATGGTGTGCCAGATCGGCGCGCTCAAGGACGGTTTGCAAGACGTATTTATCGACGATATCCGCCGGGTGGTCGATGCCGCCGACGGCAAGCCGGTCAAGGTCATCCTCGAAACCTGCTTGCTCTCCAACGACGAAAAGCAGCGTGGGGCCCGATGGGCCCGCATTGCGGGCGCCGCCTTTGTGAAGACGTCGACGGGGTTTGGCGGCGGCGGAGCGACCGAAGAAGACGTGCGATTGCTCCGCGCAGAGGTGGGACCCGACTTCGGCGTGAAGGCCTCCGGGGGGATTCGCGACGCGAGGACTGCCGAAAAAATGATTACAGCGGGCGCCAATCGGCTAGGGACGAGCGCCGGCGTAACGATCGTGACAGAATCCAAGATGCAAGACAGGGGATACTGAGATGGCAGTCCAGTCGGTCACAGACGCAACTTTTGAAGCCGAGGTTCTTCGTTCGGAGCTTCCCGTGCTCGTCGACCTCTACGCCGATTGGTGCCAACCCTGTAAGCAGGTTTCGCCGATCGTCGAACAGGTCGCAAAAGAGCTAGCGGGCAAGATCAAAGTCGTCAAAGTCGACGTGGACAGCAGCCCGATGGTCGCCCAGACCTTCCGAGCGCAGTCGATCCCGATGTTGCTCGTGATCGCCGAGGGCAGGGTGGTTCAGCACCACGTCGGTGCGCTCGATAAGCCGGGGATCCTGCGCTTGCTCGAGCCCGTGATGCCGCGCGCCGCTGCCGAGGTTCGCCCTGAGGAGCTCGCGCTTTGGCTGACGCAGGGCAAGGCTCTCCCCGTCGATATCCGCGACGCCGCGTCGTACGCGCGCTATCGGATTCCTTCGGCGATTCACGTCCCCGCCAGCGAGCTTGCGAGCCGGGTCGAAGAGCTCCAGCCGTTCGACGGTCGCATCCGGGTCCTCTACGGTCGGAGCGAAGAGGCCAAGGAGTGGAGCGAGAAGCTGCAAACCGACGGGGTGCAGGTCGGTTTCCTCGCTGGAGGGTTTCTTCATTGGGAAGCCGACGGCCTCGAGGTCGAGCGCGGTTGAAGCGGTCGCTCCACGTCGTTGACGATTCCAATGAGCCGCCCGTTCGGGCACCATCGACGCTGACGATTGGAGGGCGACGTGTCTCGGTTGCCGACACCGGCGACGGGCTTTCGGGACGCCGCTTTGTCGACCTGCTCATCCAGGCGGGCGCGACACCCGTCGACTCACCGGGTGACGCGAAACTCGACATGCGTATCGTCATCCGCGGCGCGCCCCAGACCCCCGAAGCACGCCTCCGCGCGGAGGTCGTCGAGGAGGCCGCCGATGTGCTTCTCGGTTCTGCACGCCCCACTTTTGCAAGGCTTTTTGCATCGACTTGCGCCCGTTGGGTGAACAGCTAGGTTGCCGCCCGACCTTCGAGCCCGAAAGTGGAGACCATGGCGCAAGTGCCCGAATACATTCCAGGCTTGGCCGGCATTCCGGCGGCCCGCAGTAGCATCTGTTTGATCGATGGATCGGTCGGGAAGCTTCAGTACCGGGGTTACCCGATCGAGGTGCTATCGGAGCGCGGTTCCTACGAAGAAGTCGCCTATTTGCTCCTATTTGGGCGCCTGCCGAGCTCGGGCGAGCTCGAAGAGTTCCGCGGTCAGCTCATCGCGGAGCGCGGTCTGAAGTTCCGGATTATCGACCTTTTGAAGACACTGCCCGAAAGCGGCCAGCCGATGGATGCGCTGACCGCCGCCGTCGCGGCAATGGGTATGTTCTACAAGGGCGACCACATTTCGGACCCCGAATTCCTCCGGCTGAGCGTCATTCGCTTGGTGGCTAAGATTCCGACCATCGTCGCTGCGTGGCATCGGATTCGGCGCGGAGACGACCCGATCAAGCCGAGCACCGAGCTCAGCCACGCCGCGAACTTCCTCTACATGCTGGAAGGGGAGGTGCCGACTCGACTGGCCGAGCGCGTGTTCGATGTGGCCTTGATTCTGCACGCGGAGCACTCGATGAACGCGTCGACGTTTACCGCGCGCGTGACCGGCTCGACGCTGACCGACCCGTACGCCGTGGTCGCCTCCGCCATCGGAAGCCTCGCCGGCCCGCTGCACGGAGGCGCCAACGAGCAAGTGCTATCAACTTTGGCAAGCATCGAGGACCGCTCGCCCCATGCAGTGCGCCGCTGGGCGGAGGACCGCCTCGCGCGCAAAGAAAAGGTCATGGGCTTCGGGCACCGCGTCTACAAGGTCAAGGATCCGCGCGCGACGATCTTGCAGGAGCTCGCAACTCAACTGTTCACGAAGTTTGGCAGCACGCCCGACTACGATTTGGCCGTCGAGCTCGAGAGGCAGATGACAGACCTGGTGGGCGGCAAAGGCATCTACCCGAACGTCGACTTCTACAGCGGCATCGTCTACCAAAAGCTCGGCATCCCTGCCGATTTGTTCACCCCAATTTTCGCCATTTCACGCATCGCCGGATGGCTGGCACACTTGCTCGAACAGCTCGAAGGCAATCGTATCTTCCGCCCGAGCCAGATTTGGGTGGGCGAAGCGGACCGCACGTTCGTGCCGATCGAGGAGCGCGCATAAGGCGTCGCGGGTCCTCCCTACGGCTTGCAATTCGGCAGCCGTCCGTCGACGAGCTCCACATTCAACCGAATCTGCTGCTTGGCTTTCGGCGTCATATAGACCTTGCAGTCGGAACCCACGATCACCGCTTCGGCCGGGTACGCGATTCGCCTCAGCATTTTGAGGGCCTTCCCCGGCCCCAGCACGAACGCGGCCGTGCTCAACGCATCGGCGTAGATGCCCTCGGACGTCATAATCGTCACCGAGAGCGATTTGTCGGCGGGGAGGCCGGTCTTGGTGTCGATGATGTGGTGCCAGCGCTTGCCCCCCCCGTCGAAAACTGCGTGTTCGTAGTCGCCGGAGGTCGAAAAAGACGCTCCCGTGGATTCGAGGGCTGCGAAGTAGCTGCTCGGGTCGCGGGGGTGCTGGATGCCAACGCGCCACGGGCGGCCGTCCCGTTCGCCGTGGACTTGTACTTGGCCGCCGCCGAAAATCATGTAGCTCTCGACGCCGCCACCTCGAAGAATCGCGCCCGCGTGGTCCAGGGCGTAGCCCTTGGCGATGCCGCCGGTTCCAATCACCATCCCCCGCTTCTTCAAGAACACCGTCTTGTACTTCTTGCTGACGCGAATGTTCTTGTAGTCGATCAAACCGAGCCGCGGCTTGATCTCTTCCGGGGTTGGGATCTTGATCGAGTCGGGCCGAAAATCGTAGAGCCCCCAGAGCGCTGCCCACGAAAGATCAAAGGCGCCCCTCGACCACATCGACACATCCACGCCCGCATCCACCACCCGCAGTGTGTCGTCGCCAACCTTCACCGACTTCTTCCCGGCGAGCTTATTCACCTTCGAGATGTCGCTGTCGTCACGCCATTCGGAGAGCACCGTCTCGAGGCGCTCGATTTCCTCGAAAGCCTGACGGATCACGTTCTCTGCGTTCCCTGGTGGCGAGTCGACCTGGATGCGGAACACGGTGCTCATCAATGGGCGTGTCCGCGAAAGCAGGGGAGGACTCGCGTCGGTCAGCGCTTCGCCGGGAGACACGGGCTCGGTCGGCTCGGCCTTGCCTTGGCAACCGAGCCCGAATGCAAGCAATGCGAACGCGGCGCACGCGGGAAGTGGGCCCCTCGACACGGCGCAACTCTCGTCGTGAACACCGCCGGCGTCAACCCGGCTTGCGCTTTGTCGTACGATTGGTACTCCTGTGCCCATGGCGGGCGTGGTCGGGGTGCAGTGGGGTCGCCTGTTGATGGTACTGGCCTGCCTTTCAGTGTTACCTGCGCACCGTGCGGCTGCGTTCGGCGATGCGACCTCCGTGGAGATCGTCTCCCTCGATGCGGGCAACGGTACCGCCGGCGCCCGCAACGTGACCGAACGGCTCGCGTGGGAGGTGCGCAAACGATCGAGCGTCGAGCCCATCCTCGAGCCGGGACGCGCGAGGCTCGACAAGCCCTCGCTCTTTCGAAGCCCGTTCGTGTACTGGCGAGGAAGCGAAGAGTTTCCTCCGCTGAGCGAGGAAGCGATCGAAGGCCTTCGTAAGTACATCCATCGTGGCGGGTTCATCTTGATCGACGATGCGACGGCCGGCGCAGAGGGCTTCGATCGAGCGGTTCGTCGCGAGCTCCTTCGCGCATTCCCAGCGCTTCCGCTGAAACCGATCTCCCCGGATCATACGATCTATCGTTCGTTCTACCTTCTGCGAAAGCCGGTGGGACGCGTGCAGGGTCCCGCGTTTCTCGAAGGCATCACGTACGGTGATCGCATTGCCATCGTGTACTCGCGCCACGACCTCGGCGGCGCGTTTCAGCGCGACAAGCTCGGGGCATGGAGTCAGGCCGTGGTGCCGGGCGGCGAAGGACAGCGCGAACGAGCGATCCGTTTGGGGGTGAACCTCGTGCTCTACGCGCTGTGTACCGACTACAAAGACGACCAAGTGCACGCACCGTTCATCATGCGGCGACGAGGTTTGGACCACTGAGGTTTGCGCGTGGGAGATTGGCAGTGGCAGATCGGGATTCTGGGGGGAAACACGACCGCGTGGGTAGTGGGGCTCGCCTTGTTGGCGCTCTGGCTCATCGAGCTTCGATCGATTCGCGGTGAAGGCGCCCGATGGCGGCGGTTCACGCTAGCCGCGCTCGGTGGGTTCGGCATCTTAGCGGTGTACCTTCTGGCGCTCCAGATCACGCTGGTGCGGGAGACCTTCGAGGAGGTGGCCGGTGGCACCGGCATCCTCCTCGACAGCTCACGAAGCATGACCCTCTATGGGGCGAGTGGCCCTCGAAGTGACGCCGTCCGCGCGTTGATCGACGAATGGCAGGAAGACGCCCGGATCAACCCGATGGTCTACCTCTTCGGTTCCACTACGCGCGGGGCCATGTGGAACGACCTTGGGGAAAGCTACGAGCCGTCGGACGACGAGACCAACATTCGTGAGGCGCTGAACTACGTTCTCGGGAAAGGCGCCGACCAGGAGCTCGGATCACTCGTCGTGGTCACTGACGGGGCCGACACGAGTTTCCGAGCCGACACCCTCGCGCTCGATTCGGGGGGGCCAGCGATTCATGCCGTCGTCGTCGGCGGAGACGACCCGATCGATGACCAAGCGATCCTGTCGTTGCACGCCGACACCACCGCGTACGTGGGCGTCCCCGCGTTGATCCGCGCGGAAGTGCGCGCAGTCGGCGACTTGCGAGGCTCAGAGCTTCGCGTTCAGCTCTGGCACGAGAGCCGCCTCGAGCAGGAAACCGTCGCCGCCCTCGACGAGAGCGGCAGGGGCGCCGTCGCCTTCGAGGTGACCCCGCGGCGCACGGGGCGCGCTCTCTACCGGCTGTTGATTCCCGCGGCTTCCAACGACGAGGTTCCCGAGAACAACGATCGCGCTGCGCTCTTGCAGGTCGGTCGAGAGCGGCTGCGCGCGTTGCTCGTGGCCGGGCGACCCGGATGGGACGTTCGATTCCTCCGAGACTTCCTCAAGCGCGACGGTTCTGTCGACTTGGTGTCGTTCTTCATTTTGCGCGCCGCCTCCGACCTGACCGCAGCGCCGACCAACGAGCTGGCGTTGATTCCATTTCCGACCGACGAGCTCTTCCGCGAACACCTCGGAAGCTTCGACGTCGTGATTTTCCAGAACTTCGACTACGCGCCATATGAGATGCAGACCTACCTGCCGCGCATCCGGGACTACGTGCAGCGTGGCGGCTCCTTTGTCATGATTGGCGGCGATCGATCGTTCGCCGAGGGCCGCTATGCGGGAACGGCCATTGAAGAAATCTTGCCCGTGAAGCTCCGAGCGCCGGGCGTGGTCAAGGGGAGCTATCGGACCGAGGTGAGCAAGAAGCTGGCACGGCATCCGATCGTTGCGCTGGGCCCTGATCCCGCCCTCACGAAGCAAACGTGGCGCTCGCTCCCTGCCTTGCACGGAGCCAACATGGTGAGCGCAGTCAAAGAGGGAGGACAGGTCCTGCTGCACCATCCGCGAGCGCGCATCAGCAACGGTGCACCGCTTCCGATTCTCGTCGTTGGCGAGTCCGGCAGAGGGCGCGTCGCTGCGATGACGACGGACGCGTCCTGGCGATGGCGCTTCGCCGCGGACGACACCTCGGTCGGCTCCGACGAGTATGAGCTGTTCTGGGACCGAATGATTCGCTGGCTCACGCGCGATCCTCTCTTGGAGCCAGCGAGGATCTCAACCGACAGAGAGCGATACGGGGTCGGAGGCGAGCTCGTAGTCTCGGGCCGGCTCCGAGATGAGAGCTATCGGCCGATGAAGCGGGTGGCGGTGGAGCTGCATGTTCAACCGGCAGTCGACGAGAAAGGCGTCGCGGTCGTCCGCACCGACCAGGACGGCCAGCTCCAGGCCACACTTAGGGCACCCAGCGAGCCAGGAGCCTACGAAGCCGTCGCCTCGGTCGACGGCGAGGAGGTCGCGCGGGAGGTGTTCATCGTCGAGGCGAGCGGCGACGAGCTCGCCGACCTCGAGGCCATGCCCGAACAACTCCAGGCCGTCGCCGAGCAGTCGGGAGGCCGCGTATTCCTCGGCACGGCAGACGTCCCCGCGCTCTCGGAGCTCGCGTCGACGAGTCGGCGGGCGGTAGGGCTCGTCTCGAAGGAACCGCTGTCCAATCCGTGGTTCATCCTGCTCACGGTCCTGCTGCTGGGGGCTACATGGGTGCTGCGGAGGCGCTGGGGACGTCGATAAACCCCCGGGTCCGAGTGGGGCGCCTTTCCTGACTGGACATCGCCGCCCGCCATCCTACAGATACCCGTCTCGCCCATGCAGCCCACTAAGTTACGCGGCGCGCGCACGCACAACCTTCGTTCGATCGACCTCGATATCGCGCCGGGCACGTACCTCGCGATCGTGGGACCTTCGGGCGCGGGCAAATCGTCGCTGGCCTTTGGAACCCTCTACGCGGAGGGCCAACGCCGCTACGTCGAGAGCTTTAGCGCGTACGCGCGACAGTTCCTAGAGCGACTTTCCAGGCCTCCGGTCGACGAGCTCGACCCGGTGCCAGTGGGCATCGCGGTCGACCGCCAAGCACCGGTGCGGACCAGCCGATCGACCGTCGGAACGATGACCGAGATAGCGGACTACGCGAAGCATCTGTGGGCCCACGCCGCTGAGCTCTATTGTCCTGGATGTGGAGAGCTGGTGCACCGGGATGCTCCAACGCGCGCAGCGCAAAGCGTGATGAGCGAGCTTGCCGGGGAGAAGTTGCTGGTGACCTATCCGGTTGCCGTGGCTGACAAAGAGCACTTCATCGGCGTCCGCGAGGGCTTGCTGCGTGAAGGCTACCGGCGCGTCCGGGTCAAAGGGAAGGTCCGCGACCTCGATGAGGTTCCGCCCAGCGATGTGACGAATGGTCGAAGCACGCACCTCGACGTGGTGGCGGACCGGACTGTCGCGCGTCCACGAGATCAGGCGCGCTTGGTCGAGGCCCTCGAAGACGCCATGCGGCGGGGCGCCGGCCGAGCGACGGTGTGGTCCGCCGGGGGCGCTGAGCTCGGCTTCTCCGAGGGGCTTCACTGCCCGGCCTGCGACCGGTCCTTTCGTCGAGCGACGCCCGGGCTCTTCAGCTTCAACAGCCCCATCGGCGCATGCGAGACGTGCCGTGGCTTCGGGCGCACGATCGAGATCGACCTCGATAGGGTGATTCCCAACCATGATCTGTCCCCCGACGACGGCGCCATTCGCGCATGGCAAGGCAAGGCAACCACCTGGGAGCGGCGCGAGCTCAAGAAAAACGCAAAGAAGGCCGCCATCCCGCTCGACAAGCCACTGCGCGAGTGGACCCCCGGTCAGCTCGACTGGCTCATCGAAGGCGACGACGTGGGCTACCCCAAGGGTTGGTGGGGGATTCGCAGCTGGTTCAAGTGGATGGAGTCGCGAGCGTACAAGATGCACGTTCGCGTCTTTCTCTCTCGTTATCGAAAGTACGAGAGGTGCGGAGACTGCGATGGCACGCGCCTCAAATCTGAAGCGCTCGCCTGGCACATCGACGGGCGCAGCGTTCCCGAGCTCTATGCACTGCCGGCGTCGGACGCGCTGTCGTTCTTGGAGAAGCAGGAGAATCGGTTCACGGGCGATGCCGGGGCCGCGCTACTATGGCGCGAGGCGATCGGGCGGCTTCGCGCGTTGCACGATGTCGGTCTCGGCTACCTTTCTTTGGATCGCACGTCTCGAACGCTCTCCGGAGGGGAAACCCAGCGGGTCGCACTAACGAGCGCCTTGGGCGCCACGCTCAACGGCGCGATGTTCGTACTCGACGAGCCGACGGTAGGGTTGCACCCGCGGGATGTGGAGCGGTTGCTCGGGGTCGTCCGGGCCTTGTCGAAGGACGAGAACGTCGCCGTCGTCGTCGAGCATGACCCAGCGATGATCCTCGGGGCCGACCGTGTGATCGAGCTCGGCCCAGGGGCTGGCGAGAACGGCGGGCAGATTGTCTTCGACGGCACCCCGACCGCTCTGCGCAAAACGAAAACCGCAACGGGCGCTGCGCTCAAATCCAACGGGGGCGTGTCGCGTGCGCGTCGGCAGCCCAAGGGGTGGATCGACGTGACCGGCGCATCTGGGCACAACCTCCGCTCGGTCGATGCCTCGTTCCCGCTCGGGGTGATGACCTGCGTGACCGGCGTCAGCGGTTCGGGGAAGAGCAGCCTGGTCCTCGAGACGTTGCTGCCTGCCATTCAACGGCAGCTCGGTGTGAAGTCAGAGGGGGCGCCGCTCGACCACGACAGTGTGACAGGGTTCGAATCACTCCAGGGCGTGGTGGGGGTGGATCAAGCTCCCCTTGGCCGAACTTCACGCGGGAACGCCGCGACATATTTGAAGATTTGGGAGGCATTTAGAAAGCGCTTCACCCAACAGCCTCTCGCCAAAGAGCGTGGCTACAAGCCCGGGTTCTTCTCCTTCAACGTTGCAGGTGGCCGGTGCGAGGCCTGCCGGGGCGACGGCGCGGAGACGGTCGAGATGCAGTTCTTGGCCGATGTCGTCTTCAGCTGTCCCGAGTGTCAGGGTCGGCGGTTCGTCGGGCCGGTGCTCGATGTGGAGTACATGGGCCTCGACATCGCCGAAGTCCTGGAGCTGACGGCCCACCAAGCGGCCGAGCATTTCGTCGACGACGCGATTCTTTCACGGACGCTGAGGCCGCTGCTGGACGTCGGACTCGGTTACCTTCGTTTGGGGCAGCCCCTCAATACGCTGTCCGGCGGAGAGGCGCAGCGGCTCAAGCTCGCCGAAGCGCTCTTACGGGCCACGCCAGGCTCGCTCTTGGTATTCGACGAGCCGACAGCCGGACTGCACGCCAACGACGTCGAGCCTTTGATGAAGGTCCTCGATGATTTGGTCGAGCGTGGCGATACGGTCATCGTGGTCGAGCACGACATGCACGTCGCGGCACACGCGGACCACGTGATCGATCTCGGACCGGGCGCCGGTGCGGGAGGCGGCCGAATCGTCGCAGACGGGTCGCCCGAAGCGGTGGCGAAAACAAAGGCGTCTCAGACGGCCCCGTATCTTGCCCGCGCGCTCGGCAAGTCAGACAAAGGCAAGCGCGCCGCCCACCTCAAGAAGATCAAGGCCACCGATGCACCGCTTCGAGAAATCCGAATTGCTGGCGCTCGTGAGCACAACCTCAAAGACGTCACGGTGCACATCCCGCGCGAGCAACTCGTCGTGCTCACTGGGCCGAGCGGAAGCGGCAAGAGCACCTTGGCATTCGACGTTCTGTTTGCCGAAGGACAGCGCCGGTATTTGGAGACGCTTTCGCCCTATGCGCGGCAATACATGCCGCAGCTTCCGAGGCCATCGGTCGACCAGGTCGTCGGGGTTCCCCCAAGTGTGTCACTCGAACAGCGGATGACGCGAGCGGGGGCCAACTCGACAGTCGCTACCGTGACTGAAGTTTCCCACTACCTGCGCTTGATCTGGGCGCGCATCGGTGTGCTGCATTGCGTGGAGTGTGAGGTGCCAATCGCGGCACGCCCGGCGGCGCAGTTGGTCGGCGATGTGAAGCGACGCTTTGGCGCAAAGAAGGTGACGCTGCTCGCGCCGGTGGTCCGCGGCCGAAAGGGCATTCATCGCGAGCTGCTCAAGAAGGCCATGAAGGACGGCTTCACCGAGGCGCGCATCGATGGCGAGGTCCAGAGGCTCGAGGCTGGCATGAAGCTCGACCGCTACACCGAGCACGATGTGGAGCTCGTGGTGGGCTGCGTCTCGGCCAAGAGCGCCGAGCTGTTGGGGGTGCTCGAAAAGGCCTTGAAGATGGGTGACGGGGCCGCCTGGGCAATCGGCAGCGACGATGAGATGCAACTCTCGAGCAAGCAGGCGTGCCCAAACTGCGGCCGCGGATATCCGGAGCTGGACCCGAGATTCTTCTCCTTCAACACCCGGCACGGCCAGTGTCCTGCATGCGAGGGGCGCGGCGAGATTATCAAGAAGAGCTGGCGCGGACGGCGGCGCAAGCGCGCGGTCGAAAAACGCCTGTGTGACCAGTGCGACCAGACTCGGCTCTCACCGCTAGCCCGTGGAGTCACGGTCGACGAGATGTCGATCACGACGCTTTTCGATCAAAGCGTCTCGGAGGCGGTCGAGACGCTTCGACAGTTCACCCTCGATGGACGTGACGCCACCATCGCCAAGACGCCGCTCCATGAAGCGCTGCGGCGCCTTTCGTTCCTCGAAGAGGTCGGCTTGGGCTACCTCGGCCTCGGGCGCGCGGCCAACACGTTGAGTGGCGGCGAGATGCAGCGGGTGCGGCTTGCGGCGCAACTCGGGAGCGGGCTCACCGGCGTGTTGTATGTGCTCGACGAACCCACCATTGGCCTGCACCCGCGCGACACTGGACGCCTACTCGGTGCGCTGCGAGGGCTCGTCGATCGAGGCAACTCGGTGTTGGTCGTGGAGCACGACGCCGACACCATTCGCGCCGCCGATCATGTGATCGACGTGGGGCCTGGCGGCGGTAAGCACGGCGGGAGGGTTTTGTCGCAAGGTGCGCTACGCAAGATGAAGGGCTCTGTCACCGCTGCGGCCCTCGAGCGGCCGCCGAAGGTGCCCACGAAACGCCGCCCAACGCGAGGGGTTTCCTGGTTGGAGCTTACCGGGGTCAACCACCACAACCTCGAGAACGTCGACGTGCGGTTCCCGCTCGAGCGCTTCGTGGCAGTGACCGGCGTCAGCGGTTCGGGAAAGAGCTCGTTGGTTCGCGAGGTGTTGCTGCGTGCAACCCGTGAGGCGCTCGGGATGGTCAACGATTCGCCCGCTGGGGAGTTCAAGAAGATCAAAGGTTTCAAATCGTTGAAGCGCGCGATCGAAATCGACCAGAGTCCAATTGGACGCACGCCGCGCTCGGTACCGGCGACGTACATCGGCATCTGGAACACGGTGAGGCAGCTGTTGGCGGGGACGCCCGAAGCGCGTGCGCGCGGCTACACGGCGAGCCGTTTTTCGTTCAACGTCGAGCAAGGCCGGTGCCCCGAGTGCAAAGGGCAGGGCTCGATTCACGTGGAGATGGCGTTCCTCCCCGACGTCGACGTGCCGTGTGAGACCTGCAACGGGATGCGCTTCACGCCGGAGACGCTCTCGGTCCGCTGGCAGGGCCTCAACGCCGGCGAGCTACTCGAGCTCGAGGTCGCCGAAGCGGTTGAAGTGTTCTCTCCCGTGAAGACGATTCGTCAGCCGCTGGAGCTCCTCGACGAGCTCGGCTTGGGATACCTGCACCTCGGCCAGCCCTCGAACACGCTCAGTGGCGGAGAAGCGCAGCGAATCAAGCTCGTCTCTGAGCTAGCCGCCGGCCTCAACACCGGACCCACTCTGTACGTGATGGACGAGCCGACGACGGGGCTCCACCGTGACGACGTCGACCGCCTCCTTGGCGT
>CALJYC010000397.1 GCA_937984275.1 uncultured bacterium
CGACATCGAGCAGTGGCTCGTCAGCACGGTCAAGCGTCAGGCGGAGCAGGCCGGAATCGGCATGCCCGAGGTGGCGGTCTTCGATTCCCCTGACCCGAACGCCTTCGCGACCGGGATGTTCCGCAATAGCGCCCTCGTCGCCGTCAGCACTGGGCTGTTGCGATTGATGAACAAGCAGGAAGTCGAGGCGGTCCTCGGTCACGAAATTTCGCACGTCGCGAATGGCGACATGGTGACGCTCACCCTCATCCAGGGCGTGCTCAACACCTTCGTGATCTTCGTCGCCCACATCGTCTCGAGTCAGTTCGAGCGGGGCCGATTCATGATCTACATCGCACTGCAAATGGCAGTTGGTGTCCTGGCCAGCATGATTGTGGCCTGGTTCTCGAGGCGCCGGGAGTTCCGCGCGGACGCCGGCGGCGCCGACCTCGAAGGCGCTCCGGCGATGGCTTCTGCGCTCAATCGCCTGAGGGCGATGCGAGACGCGCCATCACAGCTCCCGAAGGAGCTGAACGCGTTCGGCATCCGTGGCGGGGGCATGCTCAAACTAATGGCAACCCATCCTCCACTGGAAGAGCGGATCGCCCGGCTTCAGGCGCGCTAGCCGTCCGAAAATGGGTCCGTTCTTGCCATGAGGCGCGACCTTCGGTAGGACGCTTGTCATGGGGGCCCGGAGTTTACTCTGCTGGACGGCAATGTTCGGCGTCTTGCTCGGTGGGTGCGAGGAGGCTGAGCCTCGCGCGGAGCGCATCCTGGTCGCGTCCGCCCATCGGTCCTGTGAAGAAGGCGAGGCCTGTGGAGTGGTCGAGACGAGCTGCCAATCGCAGGGTTGCGAGTGCGGTGTCGCGATCAACGAAGCACACCTGCTCGACTACCAGAAGCAGCTCGCCGAGTGCCGCGGACAGAACGACCTCGCCACGTGCGACTTCAAATGCGAGACCCCGTTCGGGAAGTGCTTCAAGGGTGCCTGCGTCCTGACAGACGAACCGCCTGAGCTTTTTCGCGGCGGCAGAAGCGTGCAGGCGCTTTGCGAGGGCTCACGAGGGACCTACGCCGGATGCCCCGAGTGCCCACCCAATGAGCGGTGCAAGTCGTGCATGCCGTGCGAGTGTCCGTCCAGTCACCGCTGGACGAAAAAGGGCTGCCGGGCCGTCGTGAAGACCGAAGCGCGCGACATCCAAGTCGAGACGCGTCCTTCCGTGGTCACCGCGTCCGACAAGGTCAAAACGCGCGTGCACAACAACTCCAAGCGAGCGATTTGGCTGAAGACGGTCTGTGGCACTCCGTTCTATCGCGCGCGCAAGAAGGAAGACGCTTGGGAGAAGGGATACGAGCCCTTCCATGCGGTCAAATGCCGGATGGGCGCTGTGGAACTAACCCCGGGATCAAGCCGCCCGTTCGTCGTCGGAAATCTACAGAACTTCACCGAACCCTCGGGAGAGCCCGCGACTCCCGGAACTTATCGATTCGAGGTAACCTACACCGACGGCAGCAAGAGCTTTCGCCACAATGCCCTCGTGTATTCGGCAGAGTTCGACTTGGTCGAGAAGGTGTCCAGCCGCTAGGCGTTCTCGACCTCGAGGAGGCAGACACTGAACCAGTCGCGCTCGTCGCTCCATTGTCTCGTGAGCCGGAAGCCAGCGGCGCGGGCCATCTCTTCGAACTGCTGTAGGTCGTATTTGTGAGAGTGCTCGGTGACGATATGTTCGCCGGCGGACATGGCAATGCTGGCGTTGCCGATCTGAACCGACTGGTCGACCTCACTGATCAATCGCATCTCGATTCTGCCTTCGCTCTCGACGAACGGGGCATGGTGGCGGAACTTGCGCAGGTCGAAGTTGGCGCCGTTCTGGTTGAGCCTCCGAAGGATATTCAGGTTGAACGCAGCGGTCACACCGAGCGAGTCGTTGTAGGCCTCCTCGATGACCCTCGGGTCCTTCTTCCGGTCGATCCCGACGAGGAGGCCACCGCCCTGCCCTACGAGATCGGCGACGCGGCCGAGGAAGGACACGGCATCGTCGTGGGTGAAGTTTCCGATCGTGCTCCCGGGAAAGTACGCGACCGTGCGCGAGCTTGGCCGATGAGGGCGCGGCAAACGAAGCGGTTGAGTGTAGTCCGCGCAGACGGCGATCACTTCCATGTCCTCGTAGCGGTCCGCTAGCTGGTAGGCCGACGCCTCGAGCGCAGCCCTACTGATGTCGATCAGCACACAACCGCTTGGGTCGATCAATGCGTCGAGGAGCTTCTGTGTCTTGAGGCCAACGCCCGAACCGAACTCGACCAGAGTGGCGTGCGGGCCGATCGATTCGGCCATCTCGTGCACGGCTCGGCTCATGATCCCGAGCTCGGTCCGCGTCGGGTAGTACTCGGGAAGCTCGGTGATCGCTTCGAAGAGCCGCGCACCCAACGCATCGTAGAAATACTTACACGGAAGCGCCTTGTCAGAGCGCCTGAGCCCTTCGGTCGCCTCTGCACGGAGGTCACCGACCTTCGGGTGTAGGTCGACGATGCGAACGCGCTCCTCATTGCTCAACGGATCAAATGCAATCATCGACTCAACCACCGTCCCGGGCCAACCGGATGCCGCTGAACTGCCAACGAGCGCCCGGTGGGAAGAAATTTCGATACGTGCGGCGCGCGTGGCCTGCCGAGGTCGCACAACTGCTACCGCGTAGCACGTATTGGTTACACATGAACTTGCCGTTGTACTCGCCCAGCGCACCTTCCGCGGCGCGGTAGCCCGGGTACGCGGCATAGCTAGAGCTCGTCCACTGCCACGCCGCGCCGTATAGGCTTGGAACGACAGGATGCGTCGACGGCGCACGGCCGCACAGAGGCGCAGGCTCCGGCTCGGCGGTTGCAGCCTCCCACTCCTGCTCC